>JAYTHJ010000029.1:0-19903 GCA_043732725.1 Sphingomonadaceae bacterium
GTTCGGACGCCGAGTTCGGAACAGGTGCGCCAGCCGATCTACACCGCTGCTGTGGAGCATTGGCAACACTATGCAAACTATTTAGAGCCGTTACGGTCCGCGCTCGGTCCGGTGCTTGACAGTTACCCCGCGCCGCCGCCTTTGTAACGACGAAGAAACGGGGAGGTTACAGGTGACCGGAATACCGGCGCCGCATTGTAGCTAGGGGCTTTGCATGATTTTTCGCGCCGATCGCCGCCAGCTCCGGACTGCGCTGCTGATCTCGACCGTGTTGGCGGTTCCCGGTGTTGCGCACGCTCAGGCAGCCGCGCCGGTGCAGAGCGCCGACGCCGGACCCGCCGCAAACACCGGCGTCGAGGAGATCGTCGTCACCGCGAGCAAGCGCGCCGAGAGTTTGCAGAATGTCCCGATCAGCATCCAGGCGCTGTCGACCGCCAAGCTCGAACAACTCAAGGTCACCAGCTTTAACGACTACGCTAAATACCTGCCGAGCCTGTCGTTCCAGTCGGTCGGGCCGGGGACCGCAAAGGTCTATTTCCGCGGCGTTGCGACCGGCGGCGACGGCAATCACTCGGGGCCGCTGCCATCGGTCGGCATCTATCTCGACGAGCAGCCGATCACGACGATCCAGGGCGCGCTCGATATCCATGTCTACGACATCGCCCGCGTCGAGGCGCTCGCCGGACCGCAGGGCACGCTCTACGGGGCGAGCTCGGAAGCCGGCACCGTCCGCATCATCACCAACCAGCCCGATCCGTCGAAGTTCAGCGCCAGCTACAACTTCGAGGCAAACACCGTCGCGCAGGGCAGCCTCGGCTATATCGCCGAGGGCTACGTCAACCAGCCGCTCGGCCACCACGCCGCGATCCGCCTCGTCGGTTGGTACCAGAAAGACGCCGGCTACATCGACAACGTGCCCGGCACGCGGACCTACCCCTCGTCGGGTATCACGATTGATAACAGTGGCATCGCGCAGCACGACTATAACGGTACCGAGACCTTCGGCGGCCGCGCTGCGCTGCGGCTCGAGCTCGGCGACAGCTGGACGGTGACGCCGACCGCGATGGGTCAGATCCAGAAGACCCGCGGCGTCTTCGGCTTCGATCCAAACGTCGGCGACCTGCAGGTCACGCATTTTTATCCCGAGCGCTCGCGCGATGCGTGGTACCAGGCCGGCGCGACGATCGAGGGCAAGGTCGCCGACTTCGACATCGTCTATGCCGGATCGTACCTCCAGCGCGCCTTCGACAGCCAGACCGATTACAGCGACTATTCGTTCTTCTACGATAAGCAGGGCGGCTACGGCGCTTACATCCACGATACCGCCGGAAACCTGATCAACCCGTCGCAGCACATCACCGGGCACGACCGATTCAGCAAGATGAGCCACGAGTTGCGCGTCTCGACGCCGACCGACAAGCGCATTCGCGCCATCGTCGGGGCGTTTTATCAGCGCCAGACGCACAATATCGAGCAGAATTACCTGATCGACGGGCTCGGCACCGACCTGACGGTGACTGGCCATCCCGATACCTATTGGCTGACCAAGCAGTACCGCGTCGACCGCGATTATGCGGTCTTCGGTCAAGCCGAATTCGATATCGTCAAAGGGCTCAAGCTGATCGGTGGCGGGCGCTACTATAAGTACAAGAACACGCTTGCGGGCTTCTACGGTTTCGGCCCGGCCGGCAGCGGCTCCAGTCCCCCGTCTTCAACCGGGCAGAACAGTTGCTTCGGTGGGCCGAACGGCCCAGCGATCGTTCCCGGCGGGCCGTGTACCGACCTGTTCCTCGCCGACGCGAACGGTGTCGCCATCCTCGATGCCAACGGGCGTCCACAGCCTAAGAAGACCGAGGGCGACGGCTTTATCCACAAGCTCAGCCTGAGTTACCAGATCGACCGCGATCATCTGATCTACGCGACGTGGTCGCGCGGATTCCGGCCGGGTGGCATCAACCGCACCGCGATCGCCGGGCCGTACAAGCCCGATTACCTTACCAATTACGAAGCCGGTACCAAGACCAGCTGGTTCGATAATAAGCTGCGTGTCAACGCGACCGCCTTCTGGGAGGAGTGGAAGGACGTCCAGCTCGCCGCGCTTGGCGTCAACAGCTTGACCTATATTCTGAACGTCGGTGCAGCGCGTATTCGCGGCATCGAAGGTGATGTGACATTGCAGGCGATGGACAATCTTAGTCTGTCGGTGTCCGGGGCCTATACCGACGCGCGGCTCAAGAACGACTACTTTGGCAAGAATGCCTACACCGGTAAGCCCGGCGTGCTTGCCCCCGCCGGTCAGCAGCTGCCAGTGACGCCGCCGGTCAAGCTGAATGCCATCGCGCGCTACACCTTCCCGCTCGGCGAATATAAAGGCCATCTGCAGGGCGCGCTGGTCTATTCGGAAAGCAGCTGGGCCGACCTGCGCACCAACGAGCGCAACACCATCGGTAAGCAGGGTGCGTACGAGCTGGTCGACTTCACGACCGGCATCGAAAACGACCGGCTGACCCTCGAGATCTACGTTAAGAACGCCTTCAATGGTCGTGGCGACATCTATCGCTACCCCGAATGCCCGGCACAGGTCTGCGGCGCGCAGACCTACCGCGTCGTCTACACACCGCGCACGATCGGCGTGCGGTTGGGGCAGAAATTCTGAAGGACCAAAGGCTGAATCGCCTCGGTACCTGCAACTATTTTGACCGCTGTCGATTTCGGTCAACAACGTGTTGAGTTCATAAAATGCGCGGTCGAGCAGCTCGCCTAAACCTGGCACGGGGTCCTTTGGCCCGCAAAGTCGCCTGCATCACGGTACGGGCAACGTCACCTATCATGCCGTCGCCGAGCACAGCGGCCGTTCAGGCTGATCGCCGAGTGAGAGTGGCATCATCGCCGATATCGAGCGGCCGGACTATTTTGCATAAACGGGTGTCCGGGTTCGCGTCCCTGCGGCAATGGTTGACCGCTACGCCACCACCCGCTTATACCGCGCCTCCGCGCAGGCGGCACGGCGGAGTAGCTCAGTTGGTTAGAGCACGGGAATCATAATCCTGGGGTCGGGAGTTCAAATCTCTCCTCCGCTACCACATCCATAAGGGCTTGTCTTCTTTCCCGACTTGGTTATAGCAGCGAGCCGTTAGTGGTCGTTGACGATCGGCGTCAGATAACGCGTTGCGGGTGTGTCAAAAAGCCTGTCGGGAGCTGGATCGCGGGCCGGAGAGGCGGCGGAACCGGGTGTGTCGAAAGATTCTCCAAAGCCGGGTTGCGGGACGCGGCGATCGCCGAACGGGCTGTGTCGAAAGAGTCGCAAAAGCCGGATCGCAGGTCGGGAAGGTCGTCGGATTGGGTGTGTCGAAAGAGTCTCCAAAGCCGGATACCGATGATGCCGTTATCGCGGCTGGGATTACGCCGATCTCGCTGACGCTGGTCGAAGCCGATGCCGCCGCTGCGGCGCGCGCTTTCGGGGCATCGTTCGAGCGTACTGGCTTTGCGGTCGTCGCCGATCACGGCATCGACGCGGCGCTGATCGCGTGGGCGCTGAGGGCGACGCGAGAGTTCTTCGTGCTGCCCGAATCGGTCAAGGCGCGCTATCACCTCGCCGGGCAGGGCGGGGCACGCGGGCTGACGCCGTTCGGTATCGAGACCGCCAAGGGCGCGAGCACGCACGATCTTAAGGAGTTCTGGCATGCCGGCCGCGACCTGCCGCCGGGGCACCCATACCGCGCCGTCATGCCCGGCAATGTCTGGCCGGACGAAGTGCCGGCGTTCCGCGCGGCGATCCTCGCGTTGTACGCAGCGCTCGACGCCGCCGGAGCGCGCCTGCTGACCGCGATCGCGCTGCACCTCGGATTGGCGGCGGACTTCTTCGCCGATTCGGTCCGCGACGGTAACAGCGTGCTGCGACTGCTGCATTATCCGCCGGTCGCGCCCGGGACGACGGGCGTGCGGGCCGGGGCGCATGAGGACATCAATGTCATAACGCTGCTGCTCGGGGCCGACGAGGCCGGGCTCGAGCTGCTGGGCCGCGACGGCGTCTGGCGGCGCGTCGAGGCGCCGCCGGGAACGCTGGTATGCAACATCGGCGATATGCTGGCGCGGCTGACCAACGACGTACTGCCGTCGACGACCCACCGGGTCGCCAATCCAGCCGCGGCGCGCGCCGGAGTGGCGCGCTATTCGACGCCGTTCTTCTTGCACTTCCGCCCCGATTACCTGATCCGGACCTTGCCCGGCTGCGTCACCCCCGATCGCCCCGACGGCTATTTCGCGCCGATCACTGCCGACGCCTTCCTCCAGCAGCGTCTGCACGAGATCGGGCTGTTATAGTGGAGGGTAATCGGTCCCGGTAAACGTCAGCCCGCCGGGCGGGGCGTTGAAGCCGAGCGCGGTGCGGTCGGCGGCGGCGAGCGCGGCCTGCAGCTGCGCCGCGCTCCACCGGCCCTCGCCGACCAGCTTGAGACAGCCGACCATCGAGCGGACCTGATGGTGCAAGAACGACCGCGCCGCAGCTTCGACGACGAGGCTGTCGGCCGCCCGCGCTACATCGAGTCGGTCGAGCGTCTTGATCGGGCTCGCCGACTGGCATCTGACGCTGCGGAACGTCGTAAAGTCATGACGGCCGATCAGCAGCTGTGCCGCAGCGTGCATCGCCCCCGCATCGAGCGGCACCGCGACCTGCCACGCCAGCCCGGCATCGAGCGTCAGCGGCGCACGCCGGTTGACGATCCGGTAGCGGTAGCGGCGGCCGATGCAGTCGAAGCGGGCATGGAACTCAGGCGCGGCGACGCTGCAGGCAGTGACGGCGACCGGGGCTGGGCGAAGCAGGCCGTTCAATGCCTCCATCAGGCGGAAGGGCTCGATGTCGCGCGCGATGTCGACATGCGCGACCTGCGCCGTCGCATGCACCCCCGCGTCGGTGCGCCCGCAGCCGATGACGGTCGCCGCCTCGCCGGTGATCCGCCGCAGCGCCGCCTCGATCGCGCCCTGCACAGTCGCCCCATGCTGCTGCCGCTGCCAGCCCATGAACGGCCGCCCGTCATACTCAATCGTCAGCCGGAAGCGCGTCACGACACCCGCGTGCCGACCGCGACCGACCAGCCATTGAGCAGCGCCGCGGCGCTCATCGGCGGCTTGCCGGCACGCTGGACCAGCGTCGGCCGCAGCGCACCGATCCCGCAGGCAAGCGTCAGCTGCGTGTCGAGCACTGTCCCCGGCGAGCCTGAGCCGTCGACGACGCTCGCGGCGAGCAGCTTGAGTCGCTCGCCGCTGATCTCGACATACGCCCCCGGCACTGGATTGAACGCCCGTACCGCGCGCTCGAGCTCGACCGCCGGGCGCGTCAGGTCAAGCCGCGCCTCGGTCTTGTCGAGCTTCGCCGCATAGGTCACGTCCGCCTCGGGCTGCTGCTGCGGGGTCAGTGCATCGAGCCTGGCGAGTGCTTCGACGATCAGCTGTGCCCCTAGTCGTCCTAGCTCGATCGTCAGTTCGCCCGCCGTCTTGCCGCCGACCGGCGTCGCTTCGCTCAGCAGCATCGGCCCGGTATCGAGCCCGCGTTCCATCCGCATGATCGTCACCCCGGTCTCGCCGTCCCCGGCAAGTATCGCGCGCTGGACCGGTGCCGCACCACGCCAGCGCGGCAGCAGCGAGGCATGGACGTTGAGACAGCCCCGCCGGGGCGCGTCGAGCAGCGCCTGCGGCAGGATCAGGCCGTAGGCCGAGACGATGCCGGCATCGAGGTCGAGCGCCGCCCACGCGTCGCGGGCGGCCGCGTCTTTGAAATTGAGCGGCGCGCGCAGGGGCAACCCGAGCGTGTCGGCGCGCCGCTGCACCGGCGAGGGCAGCTCGCGCTGGCCGCGCTGCGCCGGCCGCGGCGGCTGCGTGTAGACCGCAGCGATGTCGTGCCCGGCTTCGACCAGTGCGTCGAGCGTTGGCACCGCGAACGCCGGGGTTCCCATGAAGGCGATCCGCATGCGACCGGGCTAGCGGCTCCGTCCCGAGCGCGCAACCATGCGAGGCTTGTCGCACCGCGGCGCGCCCGCCATATCTGCTGTGATGGCTTCTCCCGAAATCGATGCGTTGACGCAGGCGCTGGCCCGGTTGCCCGGGCTTGGTCCACGGTCGGCGCGGCGTGCGGTGCTGCACCTGATCAAGCGGCGCGAGGCGGCGTTGGTGCCGCTGCTCGCGGCGCTGCATGCGGTCGAGACCGGGCTGGTGACCTGCGCCACCTGCGGCAATATCGACACGAGCGACCCGTGCACGGTGTGCGCCGACCCACGCCGCGATGCTGCCGGGCTGTGCGTCGTCGAGGAGGTCGCCGACCTGTGGGCGCTCGACCGCGCGCGGCTGTTCGCCGGGCGCTACCACGTGCTGGGCGGACGGCTGTCGGCGCTCGACGGGGTGCGCCCCGAGGACCTCGCGATCGTGCCGCTGCTGGCGCGGGTCGCGGCGGGCGGCATCGACGAGGTCGTGCTGGCGATGAACGCGACGCTCGAGGGGCAGACGACGATGCACTATGTCGCCGAGCGGCTGGCCGCGTTCCCGGTGCGCGTCACGGCGCTGGCGCATGGGATGCCGGTCGGCGGCGAGCTCGACTATCTCGACGAGGGGACGCTGGCACAGGCGCTGCAGGCGCGCCGGACGATCGGCGGCTGATGTGCATCGCAATCCGGCATCGCTTGACGGCAGTGGGCGCAAGCCATAGCTCACGACGATGAACGAACTGACAATCCTTGAGATGCCCGACCCCCGCCTGCGGCTGATGTCCGAGCCGGTCGACGCGGTGACCGATGCAACCCGCAGGCTGATGGATGACATGCTGGCAACGATGTACGCCGCGCCGGGTATCGGGCTGGCGGCGATCCAGGTCGGGGTGACGCAGCGCGTGCTGGTCATCGACCTGCAGCGCCGCGAGGAGCCAATGGCTGAAGGCGAGGAGCCGGCGACCGAGGGCGAGGCGCCGGTCGAGGCCCGCGACCCGCGCTATTTCGTCAATCCCGAGGTGCTTTGGGAGTCTGACGAGCATTCGGTTTATAACGAGGGCTGCCTGTCGATCCCCGCGCAGTACGGCGATGTCGAGCGCCCGGCGAGAGTCCGGGTGCGCTGGCTCGGCTATGACGGCGCGCCGCAGGAGGCCGAGATCGACGGCCTGCTGGCGACCTGCCTGCAGCACGAGATCGATCACCTCAACGGCGTGCTGTTCATCGACCATCTGTCGAAGCTCAAGCGCGATATCATCGTCAAGAAGATGGCGAAGGCCAAGAAGGCCAAGCTCGCAGCTTAGGATCGTCCCGGTTTTGCGACTCTTTCCTAACACCCAATTCGGCGGCGTACCCAGTTTTTGTGACTCTTTCGCCACACCCAATTCGGAGGCCTGCTCCGGCTTTTACGACACTTATCCTACCTTATTATCTAGCAAATATTAACCTATAGAGTTCGTTATGACAAGCGCTAAATTGCATGGACCTGAGGTTTTGCGCTGGGGCAGCGGATCGTGACGACCGCTTCAGCCTCACCGCAAACGAGCCTAATCGGCCGCGCTATCGATGCGAACGCGATACCCCGTCTCGAAATCGTCGACGAGCAGTGCCACGATCGCGGCGCCCACAATCTCCGGCGACTTGACCGACGCCGCATCCTCACCCGGAAAAGCCCGCGCGCGCATGGCCGAGCGGGTCGCGCCCGGGTCGATGACCGCGATCCGGAGTGCACTTATGTTGGCGACCTCGGCCCCGTAACCCTGCACCATGTTTTCCAGTGCCGCCTTGGTGGCGGCGTAGATCCCCCAATAGGGACGCGGCTGCGCGGCGACACTCGAGGTCAACGCCAGTAAACGCCCGGCGGGAGCCGCCCGCAACAGCGGATCGAAGGCTCGGATCAGCCGGAAGTTGGCGGTCAGGTTGAGCGCTACGACCTTGTCGAACTCGGCCACGTCGGTATGCGGCAGGGGCGTCAGCGTGCCGAGCGCGGCGGCGTTGAGCACGGCGATGTCGAGCCGCCCCCAGCGGTTGGCAAGCGCCGCCGCCAGCCGATCGATGGCGTCACCATCGCCCAGATCGAGCGGCGCAATGGTGGCGCTGCCGCCGCCCGCAAAAATCCGGTCCTCGACCTCGATCAGCCCCGCCTCGGTGCGCGCCGTTAGCACGACGTGTGCGCCCGCCGCGGCGAGGGCTTCGGCGATGGCCGCGCCGATGCCGCGACTCGCCCCGGTGATGAGGGCTACTCGGTCGGCGAGCGGCTTCAGATCATCCGCTCCGCCAGCAGCGAAAGCTGATCCGACGGCTCGATTTCTTCCTGATCGGTCAGGCGCGTCGGGTAGTCGCCGGTGAAGCAGGCGTCGCAATATTGCGGCTGCTCGTCGACGCGAAACGCCTCGCCGAGCGCGCGGTAGAGCCCGTCGATCGACAGGAACGCGAGGCTGTCAACCTTGATGTATTCGCGCATACGCTCGACATCCATGTTCGCCGCGAGCAGCTTTGACCGTTCGGGGGTGTCGACGCCGTAGTAGCAGCTGTGCCGCGTCGGCGGCGAGGCGATCCGCATATGGACCTCCTCGGCCCCGGCATCGCGCAGCATCTGGACGATCTTCAGGCTGGTCGTGCCGCGAACGATCGAGTCGTCGATCAGTACCAGCTTGCGCCCGGCGATCAGCGCACGGTTGGCGTTGTGCTTAAGCTTGACGCCCAAATTGCGGATCTGGTCGCCGGGCTGGATAAACGTCCGGCCGACGTAGTGCGAGCGGATGATGCCGAGTTCGAACGGTATCCCCGATTGCTGCGCGAAGCCGATCGCCGCAGGGGTCCCCGAGTCGGGGACCGGTACGACCATATCGGCGACGACCGGACTCTCGATCGCCAGCTGTGCGCCGATCGCCTTGCGAACCTGATAAACGCTCGACCCGTCGACGACCGAGTCGGGACGCGAGAAATAGACCTGCTCGAAGATGCACGGGCGCGGGCGCACCGTGCCGAACGGACGCAGCGAGCGCAGGCCGCGTTTGGTCACGACGATCAGCTCGCCGGGCTCGACGGCGCGCAGGAAGGTTGCGCCGACGACATCGAGCGCGACGGTCTCGCTGGCGAAGATGTAGCTGTCGTTCAACCGCCCGAGTACCAACGGGCGGACACCGAGCGGGTCGCGGCAGGCGATCATACCGTCGCCGGTCAGGCAGAGCAGGCTGTAGGCACCTTCGACCTGCTTGAGCGCATCGATAAAGCGGTCGAGCAATGTGCGGTAGCTGCTGGTCGCGACGAGGTGGATGATGACCTCGGTATCGCTGGTCGACTGGAAGATCGAGCCGCGTCGAACCAGCTCGCGGCGCAGCTTGATGGCATTCGAGATATTGCCGTTATGGCCGATCGCGAAGCCACCTGACGACAGCTCGGCGAACAGCGGCTGGACGTTGCGCAGCGCGGTCTCGCCGGTGGTCGAGTAGCGATTGTGGCCGATCGCGATGTCGCCGCGCAGTTTGCGGATGGTGTCGTCGGTATCGAAGTTGCCCGCGACATGGCCCATGGCGCGATGCGTGTGGAAGTCGGTGCCGTCGTAGGTGGTAATGCCCGCCGCTTCCTGGCCGCGATGCTGCAGCGCGTGCAACCCGAGCGCGGTCAGCGCTGCCGCACCCTCGGCCCCGTAGACGCCGAACACCCCGCACTCCTCGTGTAGTTTATCGTCGTCATAAGGGTCGGTGGTGAGCAGACGGTCCATCGGGACTCCTCACAGGCGGCGTTTGGCGTAATATAGGTAAGGGAGCCGAACTTGTCGCCCTCGGTCCGTCGTTAAATGTCACTAAACTGCAACAGGACGCGACGGGAGTGTTGGCCGAGTGACCGATAGCGCACGCGAAACCGGCCTGACACTCGACCCGAAATGGGACGACCGCGGGCTGGTGCAGGCGGTGACGACCGATGCAGCCACTGGCGAACTGCTGATGGTCGCGCACATGAACGCCGCGGCGTTTGAGCGTACGTTGGCGACCGGCGAGGCGCATTACTGGTCGCGCTCGCGGCAAGCGGTCTGGCACAAGGGCGCGACGTCGGGGAATACGCAGGCGGTTGTCGAGCTACGTATCGACTGCGACCAGGATGCGCTGTGGCTGAAGGTGCGCCCGGCGGGTCCGGCGTGTCACACCGGGGCGCGGTCGTGCTTCTATCGCGCGATCGCTGGCAATGGGCGCCTGGCGGCTGTCGACAACGGCTGACCCCGGGTTACGACAGCGCGGCGTTGCTTGTCGAAACGCAGGTCAGCGCTTACGACGCTGCTGCCTGATCGGAGCGTGTGATGACCGAAGCGACCGAAAACTTCATGGGCCTCGACGGCTTCGAGTTCGTCGAGTTCACCGGGCCCGATCCGGAGGCGCTGGCAACGCTGTTCGAGGCGATGGGCTTTACGCATCTTGCCGACCACCGCTCGAAGCCGGTGCGCCGCTATGCGCAGGGCGATATCAATTTCCTACTCAACATGGACACGCAGGGTCAGGCGGCGGCGTTTCGCAACGCGCACGGGGCGTCGGCGAACGCGATGGCGTTCCGGGTCAGGGACGCGCAGTTCGCGTTCGCCGAGGCCGTCAAGCGCGGTGCAGTGCCGGTCGCGCCACGCGCCGGACCGATGGAGCTCAACATCCCGGCGATCGAGGGCATCGGCGGATCGCATCTGTACCTCGTCGACCGCTACGGCGCGCAGGAGATTTACGACGTCGACTTCCGCGCCGTGCCGGGCGCGACGCGTGCCGATCGCGGCGTCGGGCTGCACACGCTCGATCACCTGACGCACAACGTCAATCGCGGGCGGATGACGCATTGGGCCGGCTTCTACGAGCACATCTTCGGCTTCCGGCAGATCCGCTATTTCGACATCGAGGGGCAGTCGACCGGGCTGTTCTCGAAAGCGATGACCGCGCCCGACGACAAGATCCGCATTCCTTTGAATGAGAGCCAGGACGAGCACAGCCAGATCGAGGAGTTTCTGCGCGCCTATAATGGCGAGGGCATCCAGCATCTGGCGCTGGCGACCGACGACATCTTCGGCACCGTCGACCGGCTGCGCGAGCGCGGCGTGCGCTTCCAGGACTCGCCCGAGACGTACTTCGACCTGATCGACACGCGCTTGCCGGGGCACAACCACGACGTCGCGGCAATGCGCGAACGGCGTATCCTGATCGACGGCGCGCCCGAGACCGGCGGCGGGCTGTTGTTGCAGATCTTCACCGAAAATATGGTCGGGCCGATCTTCTTCGAGATCATCCAGCGCAAGGGCAACGACGGCTTCGGCGAGGGTAACTTCAAGGCGCTGTTCGAGAGCCTTGAACTCGACCAGATGCGGCGCGGGGTGATCCCGGCGAAGGTCGAGGCATAGTGCTGACCGGCTTCGGCAACCACTTCGCAACCGAGGCGATACCCGGTGCGCTGCCGATCGGCCGCAACTCGCCGCAGCGTCCCGCCTTTGGACTCTACGCCGAGCAGCTCAGCGGCACCGCGTTCACCGCGCCACGCGCCGATAACCGGCGCAGCTGGCTGTATCGGATGCGCCCGAGCGCCGCGCATCCGCCGCTGACGCTGGTTCCCGGTCAAGCTGGTGATGACCGCGGCACCGCCGGGCCGAACCGCTTGCGCTGGTCGCCGCAGCCGCTGCCCGACGTTCCGGTCGACTTCCACGACTCGCTGAGGCCGATGCTGCACAACGGTGCGCCCGAGACGCTATCGGGTGTCATGGTCGCGGTCTACGCCGCAACTCGCGACATGATCAGCCGCGCGTTCTTCAACGCCGATGGCGAGACGCTGATCATTCCGCAGCAAGGACGGCTGTCGATCACCACCGAACTGGGGCGCATCGCGCTGGAGCCACTCGAGATTGCAGTCATTCCCCGCGGACTGCGCTATGCGGTGGCGCTGCCCGGCGGCACCGCGCGCGGCTATCTCGTCGAGAACCGCGGGGCTTCGTTCCGGCTGCCCGAGCTCGGTCCGTTGGGGTCGAACGGGCTCGCCAACCCGCGCGACTTCGAGACCCCGCCGGCGTGGTTCGAGGACCGCGACGAATCGTTCGAGCTGATCCAGAAGTTTGGCGGCAAGCTGTGGACGACGACGCTCGACCATAGCCCGTTCGACGTCGTCGCGTGGCACGGCAATCTGGTCCCGTACAAATACGACCTGCGGCGCTTCAACTGCATGGGCACCGTCAGCTTCGATCACCCCGACCCGTCGATCTACACCGTGCTGACGTCCCCAAGCGAGACGCTCGGCCGTGCCAACGCCGACTTCGTTATCTTCCCGCCGCGCTGGCTCGTCGCCGAGGACACCTTCCGGCCGCCGTGGTTCCACCGCAACATCATGAGCGAGGCGATGGGGCTAATCGCCGGAGCCTATGACGCCAAGGCCGACGGCTTCGCGCCGGGCGGGTTGTCGCTGCACAATATGAAGGCGGGGCACGGGCCCGATGTGGCGAGCTGGCGCGCCGCGAGCGAGGCCACGCTGCAGCCGCACAAGCTCGACGGCACGATGGCGTTCATGGTCGAAAGTTGCTGGCCGTTCGCGCCGACGGCGTTCGCAACGGCGCAGGCGCAGCCCGACTATGACGCCGCGTGGGCCGGCTTTCCCAAGGCGGTGCTGCCATGAGGCTCGACGAGACGCACGACCCCGCCGCGACCAGCCGCGTTGCCAGCGCCAATGGTCATCCCGACTTCCCGATCCAGAACCTTCCGCTCGGCATCTTCAGCGACGGCGGCGGCGCGCCGCGCGGCGGCGTCGCGATCGGCGACCGCATCGTCGACATCGGCGCGGCGCTCGACCTGTTCGACGGCGCGGCGCTGGTCGCGGCCGAGGCGGCCAGCGGCACTACCCTGAATACGCTGCTGGCGCTTGGCCCGGAACCGCGGCGGGCCTTGCGCCGGGCATTGTTCGCGCTGCTCCGGGCCGATGCCGATGACCGCATCGACGCCGCGCTACGCCCGGTCACGGAGTGCACGATGCACCTGCCGGCGGCGATCGGTGACTACACCGACTTCTACGCTGGCATTCATCACGCCGAGGCGGTCGGCAGGCAGTTCCGTCCCGATCAGACAATGCTGCCAAACTACAAGCATGTGCCGATCGGCTATCACGGCCGGGCGTCGTCGGTGCGGGTGTCGGGAACGCCGGTGCGGCGTCCGTCGGGGCAGCGTAAGGCTCCCGACGCTGCCGCGCCCAGTTTCGGGCCGAGCCAGCGGCTCGACTTCGAGCTGGAGCTCGGCCTCTGGATCGGGCCGGGCAATGCGCTCGGCGAGCCGATCGGCATTACCGATGCTGGCGCGCAGATCGCCGGGCTGTGCCTGCTCAACGACTGGTCGGCGCGCGATATCCAGGCGTGGGAGTATCAGCCACTCGGGCCGTTCCTCGCCAAGAATTTCCTGACGAGCGTCTCGCCGTGGCTCGTGACCGCCGAGGCGCTAACCCCGTTCCGCGTCGCGCAGCCATCGCGGCCGGAAGGGGACCCGCAGCCGCTGGCGTATTTGCACGACGACGCCGATCAGGCGCACGGAGCCTATGCGATCGACTTCGAGGCAACGCTCAGCACCGCGGCGATGCGCGCTGCGGGCATCGTCCCGCACCGGCTGTCGCGGGTGGCGGCGACTATGCTGTACTGGACCCCGGCACAGCTCGTCGCGCATCACACCAGCGGCGGCTGCGACCTGCGGCCGGGCGATCTGTTCGGCAGCGGCACGATCTCGGGGCCAACTCTCGACAGCCGCGGCAGCCTGCTCGAGATCGCGGCTGGCGGGAAGTCGCCGCTGATGCTGCCCGGCGGCGAAACGCGCGGCTTCCTCCACGACGGTGACGAGCTGACGCTGACCGCCACCGCGCGCCGTGACGGCTACGCCAGTATCGGTTTCGGTAGCTGCACCGGGCGCGTTATCTGACCCGCTAGCGCTGCCAACCGCCCACTTGCATCGTTGCAATCGCCGCGACGCTCGGCCATGCCGCGCCCGTCACGGCGAGGAGAGCCAAGTGTCCGAGATTGCCCAGCTGCTCGCCGCGTTCAAGGCGCTGACCCCCGATCCGGCGATCGCCGGCCAGCGGGTCGCGTTTGGAACGTCGGGGCATCGGGGCTCGTCGCTCGATACCGCGTTCAACCTCGCGCACGTGCTCGGGATCACTCAGGCGGTGTGTGACTTCCGGCAGGCGCAAGGCATCGACGGGCCGCTATTCCTCGGGCGCGATACCCACGCGCTGTCTGAGCCGGCATTCGCCGCGGTGATCGAGGTGCTAGCGGCGAACGGCGTCACGACGATGGTCGACGCTGGTGGCGGCTATACGCCGACGCCGGTCATCAGCCACGCCATCCTGACGTACAACCGCGGGCGCACGTCAGGACTTGCCGACGGCATCGTGCTGACGCCGTCGCACAATCCGCCGCGCGACGGCGGCTTCAAGTACAACGGCACCGACGGCGGCCCGTCCGGAGCCGCGGCAACGAGCTGGATCGAGGCACGCGCTAACGCGCTGCTGGCGGACGGTTTTCGCAAGGTGCGGCGCAGCGGTGACCCGCGCGCCAGCGGCCATATTCACCCGCACGACTACACCGGCAGCTACGTCGGCGACCTCGGCGCGGTGATCGACATGGACATTATTTGCAATGCCGGAGTCCGTATCGGCGTCGACCCGCTCGGCGGTGCCGGGCTCGGCTATTGGGAGCCGATCGCCGAGCGCTACCGGCTCGATCTGACCGTGGTCAGCGCCGCGCTAGACCCGGCGTTCGCGTTCATGCCGCCCGACTGGGACGGCAAGATTCGCATGGATTGCTCGTCGCCTTCGGCGATGGCCAAGCTGGTCGGCATGCAGCACGATTTCGACATCGCCTTTGCCAACGATCCCGATGCCGATCGGCACGGTATCGTCACGCCGAGCGGCGGGCTGATGAACCCCAACCACTTCCTTAGCGCCGCAATAGCCTATCTGTTAGCGCACCGGCCCGGGTGGAGCGCCGCGGCGGGGGTCGGCAAGACCGCGGTAACCAGCGCCATGGTCGACCGCGTCGCCGCGGCGCTCGGCCGGCCGCTGGTCGAGATGCCGGTCGGCTTCAAGTGGTTCGTCCCCGGGCTGGTGTCGGGCAGCCTCGGCTTCGCCGGCGAGGAGAGTGCCGGGGCATCGTTCCTGCGTCGCGACGGCAGCGTCTGGACGACCGACAAGGACGGGCTGATCCTCGGGCTGCTGGCCGCCGAGATGACCGCGCGGACCGGGCAGGACCCAAGCGCGAGCTATGTGGCACTGACCGCGGCGCAGGGCACGCCGCACTATGCGCGCATCGACGCGCCCGCGACGGCGGCGCAGAAGGCCTGCTTTAAGACGCTAACGGCGAACACGCTGGGGCTGCACGAGCTGGCAGGTGACCCGGTTGTATCGGTGACGACGACAACATCGGGCGAGCCGCTCGGCGGTATCAAGGTGACGACGGCGAACGGCTGGTTCGCGCTGCGACCGTCGGGAACCGAGGCGGTGTACAAGGTCTATGCCGAAAGCTTCACAGGGGCGGCGCATCTGGCTCGCATTCAGGCGGAGGCGCAGGCGGCGATGGCGAAGGTGTTCGCGGCAGCGTGAGGTAGGAACTGATCTGATTTAGATGGGAGCAGCCTCAGATATTATCGCTGTCCCGGTGCACGCCGGACTCCCTAGCCGGGCAGCCTCGGCTGCTGCGCGAGGTGGATCCCAGCGTTTGCCGGGTCAGCGGCTGAATGCGGTCACCGCATGTCCCGATCATCGTCGGCCCGGTACCTATTCCAGTGACATCAACTTTAGGCAGATTGCAGCGACCGGTTCACTGCACTCAAGTAACGGCCAGACTCCACGCCAGCGTCGCCCCCATATGGAACGGTACCAGCGCGCTGCCAGCTGCCGCCAGCGTTTCCGGCACTTGAATGGGCACGTGCCGCAGCGCGATCACGCCGTCGTTGAGCGGCAGCCCGTAGAAGCGCGCGCCATGCTCCGACGCAAAACCTTCGAGGCGGTCGAGCGCGGCTTCCTCGTCAAACACCTTGGCATAGCTTTCGAGTGCGAACGGCGCGTTGAAGACGCCCGCGCAGCCGCACGCCGACTGCTTGGCCTCGATCAGATGCGGTGCCGAGTCGGTGCCGAGGAAGAATTTCGGGTTGCCCGAGGTCGCGGCGCGGCGCAGCGCAAGGCGGTGCCGCTCGCGCTTGACCACCGGCAGGCAGTAGAGATGCGGGCGAATGCCGCCGGCGAACATCGCATTACGGCTGTATTCGAGATGGTGCGGGGTGATCGTCGCCGCGAGCTGCGGCCCCGCCCCAACGACAAAGTCGACGGCTTCGGACGTGGTGATATGCTCGAAGACAATTTTCAGGGCGGGGAAACCGGCGGTAAGATGTCGCAGCGTACGGTCGATGAACACCGCCTCACGGTCGAAGATGTCGATATCGGCGTCGGTGACCTCGCCGTGGACGAGCAGCGGCATGCCGATGCGTTGCATCGTCTCGAACACCGCGCCGAGCTTGCCGGTATCCGTGACACCCCCGGCGGAGTTGGTGGTGGCATTGGCGGGGTACAGCTTGGCGGCGGTGAAAACACCTTCGACGTGGCCACGCATTATTTCGTCGGGGTCGGTGTGGTCGGTCAGATAAGTAGTCATCAGCGGCTCGAAGCGATGCGTGGGCGACACAGCCGCGCTGATCCGGTCGCGGTAAGCGCGGGCGGCGGCAACCGTCGTCACCGGCGGGCTCAGGTTCGGCATGACGATCGCGCGGGCGAACTGCCGTGCGGTATAGTCCGCGACCGCGGCCAGCATCGCACCGTCGCGGAGGTGAACATGCCAGTCATCGGGGCGGCGAATGACGAGGGTGTCGACTATCATCGCGCGACCTAATCGGGTCACCGCGGACGCGTCAATTCGAGTAGGACTCATCGCGAGAATCGGTTTATAATATGCACTCAGGCTGAGTGGCGGCCGATTTGGAGGATGGCGATGGCGACGCGTGCGCTCGATCCGGTTTTTGATCCACTGACGGCGGCGCGGGCTGCGGCTTACGCGATGCCGCTCGCCGAGATCGACATGACCGATGCCGAGCGCTTTCGCGACAACACGCATTGGCCATTCTTTGAGCGGCTGCGCGACGAGGCTCCAGTGCATTACTGCGCCAACGGCCGGTTCGGGCCGTTCTGGTCGATCACGCGCTACGCCGACATCATGGCGATCGACACCGATCACGCGCGCTTCTCGTCCGACGCGCACCTCGGCGGTATCACCGCGAAGGACATGGACTCCGATTTCATTCTGCCGATGTTCATCGCAATGGATCCTCCCAAGCACGACGTCCAGCGCAAGGCGGTGTCGCCGATCGTCTCGCCGCTCAATCTCGCCAAACTGGAAGTGCTGATCCGCGAGCGGGCGCAGGCGATCTTCGACAATCTGCCGATCGGGGAAACCTTCGACTGGGTCGACCGGGTATCGATCGAACTGACGACGCAGATGCTGGCAACGCTGTTCGATTTCCCGTGGGAGGACCGCCGCAAGCTGACCTATTGGTCCGACGTGGCGACCTCGGACGACACGATACCCGGCAATCCGACCAAGGCCGAGCGCCAGGCGGTCATGCTCGAATGCCTGATGTATTTCACCGGGTTGTGGAACCAGCGGGTCAATGTCGCCGACGGGTCCGAGCCGGGCAACGACCTGATCTCGATGCTCGCATATAACCCGGCGACGCGCGACATGGTGCCGATGGAATATCTCGGAAATTTGCTGCTGCTGATCGTCGGCGGCAACGATACGACGCGTAACTCGATCACTGGCGGGTTGCTCGCGCTTAGCCAGAACCCCGACCAATATGCGAAGTTGCGCGCCAACCATGCGCTGATCGAGTCGATGGTCCCCGAGATCATCCGCTGGCAGACGCCGCTGGCGCATATGCGGCGTACTGCGCTCGAGGACGTTGAGTTTCGCGGCCAGCTTATCCGCAAGGGCGACCGCGTCGTGATGTGGTACGTCTCGGGCAACCGCGACGAGCGCGCCATCGATAATCCTGAAGCGTTCATCATCGACCGGGCACGGCCGCGGCAGCATCTGTCGTTCGGCTTCGGCATCCACCGCTGCGTCGGCAACCGCCTCGCTGAGATGCAGGTGCGCATCGTCTGGGAGGAAATCCTCAAGCGCTGGCCGAAGATCGACGTGCTTGGCGAGCCGCGGCGCGTGCCGTCGTCGTTCGTCAAGGGTTACGAGACGCTACCGGTCCGCATCCCGGCCTGACTGGGCGGCTTATCCAACGCTAGCTTCCAAGGACGACAATGCCAGCGATCACTTATATCGAGCACGGCGGTACCAACCATGTTGTCGAGGTTGAAGACGGCCTGTCGTTGATGGAGGGCGCGGTTTCGAACGGCGTGCCCGGCATCGACGGCGACTGCGGCGGCAACTGCGCTTGCGCCACTTGCCACGTCTACGTCGACGCCGCATGGGCTGGCCGGACCGGCGAGCGCACCAGCATGGAGGCATCGATGCTCGAGTTCGCCGAAGGCGTTACGCCCGAGAGCCGGTTATGCTGCCAGATCACCGCATCGGCCGCGCTCGACGGGCTCGTCGTGCGCCTACCGGCCTCGCAGCACTAAGCGTCCCGCTAAGGCCCGCGTTAAAGGTCGCGAACCAGCTTGCGGACGACGGCGATCCACGGCGCGTCGGCAACAACGATCTGGCGCGTGCCCGAGGCGAGCGGCTGCAACTGCAGCCGCCGCGCCTCGGCACCGACCAACCGCCCGAAGGCGAAGCGCCCGACACCGCGCGGCAGCAGCACATCCCGATTCAGCGCCGAACTGAAGACCTCGGGGTCGAGCTTCTCGAGCCAGAGCGAGTCGCCGGCGCGGTAATCGCCCGCTGCCGCCTCGACCGTCACACCGACGAAGTTGCTGCCCGGAACCGGCGGCAGTAGCGCCGTCGTGCGCTTGGGCGCGACGACGCCCTCGGCGGTCAGCATCGCCGCGACCGGCACGTCGATGCGATCGGGCAAGGTCACCAGATCCGCCGCCACGACGCCGAGCGCCGCGGCGATGCGATTGAGCCAGCCGACCGAGACGGTGCGCATGCCGGTTTCGAGGCGGCCGATGGTCTGCGCCGTCGTCGGCGGCTGGCAAGCCGCAGCGACCTGATGCAGCGTCATATGCTTGGCCTTGCGAACTTCGCGGATGCGCGTGATCACGAATTTTCTCCTGAACCGGTGTGGTTCCAGGCTGTCCTACACCCGGAGAGCTGTGGCAAGCACTCATTACACCATATAGGATGAATGCTCATGGCCAAGCTAAATCGGCAGCCGGCTCGCAGCGCTGCAGCGACAACGGTACTCCCCGAAGCGGGGCCGCGCATGCTGGTGAAACGCCGCTTGCCGCCGTCGCAGGTCATCGATCAGGCCGTGGTCACGGTCAATCTCGCCGAGTCGCCGCTGGGCTGGCTGATGCGCCACCAGATAATCTCGCCGCGGCAGTTCGAGGCGGGCGAGCGGCTGTGGGGCGATTACGAGCGGGCACAGCTGGCTCCGTCGGTGACGATGCGCTGGGATGCCGCGCCGACGGCGAAGACCGCGCGCGGTGCGCCCGCCGGGCTCGATCCGACGGGATCTCAGCTCGCCGCCAAGCAGCGCTTTGCAGCAGCCAGCGACGCGGTTGGAGCGGGACTGTCGGACAGGCTGTGGCGGGTGATTTGCCCCAACGAGGGCATCGCCGGAGCCCAACGCGCGCTCGGCTGGCCGATGCCTACCAATTCAAATAACCATATACGCACCTTCTACTCGACAATCGTCACGCTATCGGCTAGGTAATCAGCACGATGAGAAATTGCGCCAGCGGGTGACGCGGCACTCGCCGCCGCTGCTGAGGTGGACGGTTCCGCCCTCGATTGGAAACGCGGACAAATCATGCCGGACCAGCGATCGTTGCTCGAA
>JAYTHJ010000030.1:0-2034 GCA_043732725.1 Sphingomonadaceae bacterium
TTTTTGCAACCTTCCCCGCACGTTCACGAGCAGGGTGGTGGTGCCCAGGAAAGGACTCGAACCTTCACATCGTTACCAATACCAGCACCTGAAGCTGGCGCGTCTACCAATTCCGCCACCTGGGCAGGTGCGACGAGCGGGGGTAAGGTGCGTGGGCGTGGTTGTCAACGGCGAAGCGCTGCGCCATGACGGCGGCGCGGCGGGAACGGCGCTGGCGGTGCGGAGGCGGCATGGACGGGTTGGTGGTGATCGTCGGCGGGTCGGGGTTCCTCGGCCGCTATGTCGTGCAGCAGCTGGCGCAGAGCGGCATGCGGATGCGGGTTGTCGTGCGGCGGCCCGAGGCGGCGGCGTATCTGAAGCCGCTGGGCGCGCTCGGGCAGATCCAGATTGTCGATGGCGATGTCCGCGATACGGCGCGGCTGGCACAGGTGTTCCAACACGCGACGGCGGGGGTCAACCTGGTGGGTATTCTCGCCGAGGCGGGCAAGCAGACCTTTGCCGCGGTGCAGGCGGCGGGCGCGGGGAATGTCGCGCGCGCAGCCGCGGAGGCGGGCGTTGGGGCGTTTGTGCAAGTCTCGGCGATCGGCGCTTCGATGAAGTCGGCGGCGCGCTATGCGCAGTCCAAGGCGGCGGGCGAAGCGGCGGTGCTAACGGCACTGCCGCACGCGACGATCCTGCGGCCAAGCCTCGTGTTCGGACCCGAGGACCAGTTCATCAACCGCTTCGCGGCGCTTGCCAAGGCGCTGCCGGCGGTGCCGGTGGTGGCGGGGAATACCAAGTTCCAGCCGGTTTATGTGCTCGACGTGGCGAAGGCGATCGTCGCAGCGTTGAGCGACCCGGCGCGCTTCGGCGGGCAGACGTTCGAGCTCGGCGGGCCGCGAGTGTATGCCTTCCGCGATATCATCGCGTGGATCATGCGCGAAATCCGCGTCACCAAGCCGATGATCGAGGTGCCGCCGTTCGCCGCGAAACTGATGGCGCGGGTGGGTGACATCGTGCCCGGCGCGCCGATGACCACCGACCAGTGGACGATGCTGCAGTCGGACAACATCGCTGCGAGCGACGGCCTCGCGGCGCTCGGAATCGCCGCGACGCCGCTCGAGGTAATCGCGCCGCAATATCTCGAACGCTACCGTACCGGCGGACGCTTCCACCGCGACGCCCCCGCCTCCGGATAACGCCGCCCAGCCGAACCGCTGCACACAGGATAATTCATGACCGAAAATTGGCCGATCGACCTCCTTCTCGGGGTGGTCGAAGGCGTTACCGAGTTCCTGCCGGTGTCTTCGACCGGGCATCTGATCCTCGCGACGCAGCTGTTCGGCTATGATGCCGACAAGTGGAAGGTGTTCAACATCGTCATCCAGCTCGGCGCGATCCTCGCAATCGTTGTGCTGTACTGGCGGACGCTGCTGGGCGCGGCCGAGGGTGCGCTGGCACGGCGCCCGGCGTCGCTGCGCTTCGTGCGCAACGTGCTACTGGCGTTCCTGCCGGCGGCGGCGATCGGCTTTGTATTTCACAAGAACATCGAGGCGCTGCTCGGCAACGCCAAGGTGGTCGCGCTGGCGTTGATCGCAGGCGGCATCGCGATCCTGATCGTCGAGCGCTTCGCCCGGCGCGCGACGATCGACGGTGTCGCGGCGATCCCGGCGCGCTCGGCGGTTGGCATCGGCTTTCTACAGTGCCTTGCGATGATCCCCGGGGTCAGCCGGTCGGGAGCGACAATCATGGGCGCGCTGGCGCTCGGCGTCGAACGGCGTACCGCGGCCGAGTTCAGCTTTTTCCTCGCGATCCCGACGATGCTCGGCGCAACGACGCTCGAACTGTACAAAAACCGCGCCGCGCTTGACACGCATCAGCTCGGCGATATCGCCATCGGCTTCGTCGTATCGTTCGTCATCGCGATCGTCGTCGTGCGAGCCTTCGTGTCTGTCATCAGCCGCTACGGCTTCGCGCCATTTGCGTGGTATCGGATCATCGCAGGATCGGCAGCACTAATTTGGCTGATCGAACGATAGTCGGTATTCGGACATA
>JAYTHJ010000031.1:0-2031 GCA_043732725.1 Sphingomonadaceae bacterium
GACGCGCGCGCGGTCGTCGCCCTGATCCGCGCCGACGGCCGCAAGGCGGTGGCGATCCCCGGCGACCTGCGGCAGGAGGCGTTCTGCAAGGAGCTCGTCGAGCGCACTGCGCGCGAGCTCGGCGGGCTCGACATCCTCGTCAACAACGCCGGCCGCCAGCAGGTTCACACGTCGCTCGAGGACCTCTCGACCGAGCAGTTCGACTGGACGATGAAGACCAACATCTACGCGATGTTCTGGCTGACCAAGGCGGCGCTCAAGCATCTGCAGCCCGGCGCGGTAATCATCCAAACGACCTCCGAACAGGCGACCGATCCGTCCGCTAACCTCGTCGACTATGCGATGACCAAGGCGGCAATGCTCAACTTCACCCGCTCGATGGCGAAGCAGCTCGCCCCCAAGGGCATCCGGGTCAACGGAGTCGCCCCCGGGCCGATCTGGACACCGCTGCAGGTCAGCGGCGGCGCAACGCAGGACAAGCTGGTCAACTTCGGCGGCGAAACCCCGCTCGGTCGTGCTGGCCAGCCGGCCGAGCTCGGCGGCATCTACGTGCGGCTGGCCGAGAACGACGGCAGCTACGCCACTGGGCAAATCTACGGGTCGGCGGGCGGCAGTGGCCAGCCGTAAGCAAGCGGGGCGGCGGCGATAGCGGCCGCCGCCGATCCTATCGCGTTACGCGCAGAGCGGCTGGCAACCGCAATCATTGCTTGCCGCCTCGCACTGGATCGTCGCGTGCGCGATGCCGAAGTGATGGTCCAGATCATGGGCGATCTGCGCGTGAAAGGCGTCGTCGAGGCCGGCCCCTGGGCGGACGAGATGCGCAGTCAGCGCGACCTCGGTAGTGCTCATCGACCAGATATGCAGGTCATGCACCTGCGCGACGCCGGGCAGCGCGGCCAGATAGCTAGCGACCTTCGCCTGGTCGACGCCGGCCGGCACGCCGTCGAGAGCTAGCCGCACCGACTCGCGCAGCAGGCCCCAGGTTCCGGCGATGATCAACGCGGAGATGACGAGGCTTACCGATGGATCGAGCCAGCGCCAGCCGGTGCGCAGCGTCGCCAGTGCGGCGACGACGACGCCGGCGGAGATCGCCGCATCGGAAGCCATGTGGAGGAACGCGCCGCGGATGTTAAGATCGCCCTTGCTGCCGCGGGCGAACAGCCACGCGGTGATGCCGTTGACCGCGATACCAGCTGCGGCCACCCAGGCGACGATCCCGCTATCCACCGGGCCGGGAGCCGCCAGCCGCTGTACGGCTTCCCACGCGATACCGCCGACCGCGATTAGCAGCACCACCGCATTGGCCAGCGACGCAAGGATCGAGCTACGCCGGAAGCCGTAGGTAAACGCCGCGGTCGCCGGCTTGCGCCCCAGCCAGACCGCGCCCCACGCCAGCGCCAGTCCGAGCACGTCGGACAGGTTGTGCCCGGCGTCGGCGAGTAGCGCCAACGAGTGCGCGGCAATGCCGTAGGCGACTTCGGTAACAACAAAGGCGGTATTGAGCGCGATGCCGATCGCGAAGGCGCGGTCGAAAGTCGCGGGTGCATGGCTGTGCGAGTGGCTGTGACCGTGGCTGTCGCGGGGCGAGCGGATAGCGCGCGGGTGGGCGATGTCGGAGTGGGTGTTAGCAACCATCGGCAACATATAGACTAGTGACGGCGATCGGGGAATGCGCGCGTGGACCGCGCCCCCGGCCGATTACGCCGCATCGACCCCCCGTCCGATTACTACTGATAGTGAAACTATTAGCTTCCGACCACTACAAATGGTAGTTGTGATGCCACGGGCCCGATTGAACGAGTCGTTCGCCGATGACGGTCTGCAAAGCCGCTTGGCCGGCGCTTGTGGATATCGGGGATAGATCGCGTTCGCGTTAAGTTCTCGCGTGACGAGAGGCGCAAAGCGGTCCAGCACTGGTGCGTCGAACGAATCACCAGTGGGTACGCAGGCCCGCGATGGAGGCATCAGGAGTGGACGGTATGGACTTTGACAGCAGCGCCGCGGGCAGCATCACCCTCGATCGCGACGACA
>JAYTHJ010000032.1:0-2030 GCA_043732725.1 Sphingomonadaceae bacterium
TCACCCCGGCGCGCGAAGTCGCCGAGGCGGTGTGGGCGGCGTATCACGGCGATGTCCTGCATAGTTATGTACCGGCGGAGCTTAAGGATTTCCACAAGCAGGTCGTCGAGGCGCCCGAAGCGGTCCGCGAGGAGCGCACGGCATTGCTGGCGGCGATGGCTCCCTCAATCGAGGCGGCGGCTTAGCTTAATACGCCGGCTTGTACTGACGTAGACAGGGGCCTTGACAAAGTGCCGTTCTGGTTATAGTATTCGCAGTAGAGTAGTTATCGGGCTGATTGGGCGGACATCGATAACGGGGATTGCTCGTGAAAGGCGATTTCAAGTCATCTACTAAGTCCCTATGTAATAACAGTAAACGCTCTTCCAGTGTGTCACCTTCGAAGGTCTTCCCCGGCTCGCGACAGTCACCGCGGCGAGCCTCAACACCGAAAGCCGCTTACCATGTCGATCCTGACCGCTGCCGCCGAAGCCTTGCCTGCCGACGCCGGTATCGACCGCGAGGCGATCACCGACCTCCACCGCGCCTTCGCTGTCCAGCGCGCTGCTTTCACTGCCGACCGTTCGCCGTCGCTCGCCATCCGCCGCGAGCGGCTAGAGAAACTGATCGGCATGATGCTCGCCAATCGCCAGGCGATCAGCACGGCCATCGCCAGCGATTTCGGCGCGCATCCGGTCCCCGCCTCGGACCTGATCGAGGTCCTCGGCGTCATCGGCCGCGCGCAATATGTCCTCGCGCACCTCGAAGCGTGGATGCAGCCCGAGCCGCGCGATGTCGACGCCGCGGCGATGGGAACGGCGTATGCCTACATTCAGAACCAGCCCAAGGGTGTCGTCGGTAATATCGTGCCGTGGAATTTCCCGTTCGATCTGTCGGTCGGCCCGATGGTCGAGATGCTCGCAGCCGGTAACCGCGTCATCGTCAAGCCGTCCGAGTACACCCCCGCCTGCGCCGCGTTGCTTGCCGAAATGGTCGCAGCGACGTTCGATCCGGATCTCGTCCATGTCGCGGTCGGTGACCGCGAGCTCGCCGAAGCATTTTCGGCGATGCCGTGGGATCATTTGCTCTACACCGGTAGTCCGGCGGTCGGCCGCCTCGTGATGGCGGCAGCGGCGCGCAATCTGACGCCGGTGACACTCGAACTCGGCGGCAAGTGCCCGGCGATCATGACTCCCGGCTCGGTCAACGCGCTCAATGTCGAGTCGGTCGTCGGCACCAAGGTTGTCAAAAACGGCCAGATGTGTGTCTCGGTCGACTATGCGCTGGTATCGCGCGCCGAGGTCGAGGCCTTCGTCGGCCATGCGCAAGATTACATGCGCCGCGCCGCCCCCGATTACTCGCGCGGCGACGACTGCACCGGCATCGTTTCGCCGCGCCATCTCGACCGCATCAGCGCACTGCTGACCGAGGCCGAGGAGCGCCAGTCGCGCATCGTCACGCTCGAGGACGGCGGCGCTGTCGATCCGGGGACCCGCCGCATGCCGCTGTCGCTGGTCATCGATCCCGCCGCCGATCTGCGCCTCATGCACGAGGAAATCTTCGGGCCGATCCTGCCGGTCGTCCCCTACGACGATCTCGAAGCCGCCATCGCCGGGATCAACGCCGGCGAGCGCCCACTCGGCCTGTATGTCTTCAGCGCCGACAGCGCGCTGACCGACCGCGTCCTCGCCGCGACGACGTCGGGCGGGGCCGCGGTCAACTGCTGCGCCATCCAAAGCGCGCTGCCGTCGATGGGTTTCGGCGGCTCGGGGATGAGCGGCATGGGCCGCCATCACGGCATCGAGGGCTTCCGCGAATTTTCTAACCCGCGGGGTGTCTTCGTCCGTGGTAGCGGCGACCACATCGACGCGTTTTATGCGCCGTACAGTAAAGCCGCCGCGCTCGTCGCCGCCGCACTGGGTGAAACCGCATAGCTGCGCGGACTGGACTTCAGAATTTAAGGCCGACCGTCGCATAGACCTGGCGCGGATTACCGTAAAAGGCGGTAAGCACGCCCTCCTTGCCAAGCGTCGACGTCGGGTTTCCAGCGG
>JAYTHJ010000033.1:0-7012 GCA_043732725.1 Sphingomonadaceae bacterium
GATGCTTCGGCCGTCACCCCGTTGTCCAGCGATTGCGCCGAAACCCCCAGCGTCCGCACCGCCGCCGACAGCTTCTCACCGCCACGCACCAATCGTCCAGCCTCCTGCTTGAACTCAAGCGTATACCGCGCCCGCACTCCGTCTTTGATTCCTGATACCCCTTCGGTGGTCTGATCCTATCAGCCAAGGGAGACGTCAGGCACGGGCAAGGTCAATGCCCCGTTTCACCCCGCCGTCGTTTCCTTTGTCGCGCTCCGGGTTCGTGCAACCGGGTGGAGCTTACGCGGAGGCGGATGCCGGGGTCTTGGCGTGGGTGGCGCGGATCGAGGCGAGGCGGCTTGCGGCGGGGGACGCGAGCGCCGGGGCAGCGGCGGCGTGCACCGGATTTGCGCTGGCTCCGGCGGGGTCTGGGTTCGTCCCGGCGGCAGGAGGGTGGCAGATTTCTGCTGCCACGTGTCACCGGTTTCACCGGTTTTGGCCGTTCGCGAGCGTCGGCGCGGCTTCGCCGTTCCGGGTGTGTCGAACAAGTCGCAAAACCGGGATGCGGGCGCGTCACCGGCTCGATTTGTGTGTGTCGAAAGAGTCGCCAAAGGCGGGTGGGCGCGGCGATGCCTCGCCACCACGCCTGAAGCGGCGCGGTCCTCCTCCCCGTAAGCGGGCAGGATTTAGGACAACGGCCCGTGCTGAAGGCGGGGGAGGACGTGGCGCGCGAATAAGTCGGCTTCGGCGGCGTGGGGGTAGCCGGATAGGATGAACGCCTCGATGCCCATCACCTGATAGGCGTGCAGCTTGGCGAGCACCTGGTCGGGATCGCCGACGATGGCGGCGCCGCAGCCCGAGCGGGCGCGGCCGATGCCGGTCCACAGGTTGGCCTCGACATAGCCGTCGCTGGCCGCGTCGCGGAGCTCGGCCTGACGGCGGACACCTTCGCTGGTCGCGTCGAGCGATTTGGCGCGGATCGCGTTGCCGGTGGCGGCGTCGAGATGCGACAGCAAGCGGTCGGCGGCGATGCGCGCCTCGGCCTCGGTCTCGCGGACGACGACGTGGGCGCGGTAGCCGAACTTCAGGCTGCGCCCGGCGGCGGCGGCGCGGGCGCGCATGTCGTCGAGGATGGCCTGGACGGCGGGCATGGTGTCGGGCCACATCAGATAGACGTCAGCGTCGCTGGCGGCGGCCGCGCGGGCATCGGGGGACAGCCCGCCGAAGTACAGCGGCGGGCAGCGGCCGCTGATCGTGGTGACGCCGGGTGGATCGAGCTTGAGGGTGTAATGCTCGCCGCGGTGGTCGAGCGGCTGGCCGCTGAGCAGGGTTTTGAGGATCTGCATGACCTCGACGGTGCGCCCGTAGCGCGCGGCGCTGGCGAGGGTCTCGCCGGGAAGGTCGGACGAGATGATGTTGACCGTCAGCCGGCCCTGCAACAACCGGTCGAGCGTCGCGATCTGGCGGGCGAGCTGCGGCGGCCACGTCTCGCCGGTGCGGACCGCGAGCAGCAGCCGGATACGCCGGGTCAGCACCGCGACGGCGCTGGCGAACACCGTCGTGTCGAGCCCGAGCGCATAGCCGCTGGGCAGCAGGACGTTGTCGAAGCCGCCGGTCTCGGCCGCCAGCACGATGTCGCGGCAATGCTCCCAGCTCGACTTGAGCCGTGGGTCGGGCTGCCCAAGGAACTCGTAATCGTCGTCGCAGAGCGCCGAGAACCAGCTGACTTCGCAGCCGCTTGCAGCGATGGCGGGAGCAGAAGCTGCGCCGTTCATGGCAGATCCTCACCGAGGCTGGCGACGAGGATGGCGTACCATTCGGCGCGGGTGAAGCCGACCTTGTAGGCTTGCGCCGTGGCGGCGATGCGAGTTGGGTCCTGCGTGCCGACGATCGGAATCGGCTTGGCGGGATGCGCCATGATCCACGCATAGGCGACGGCGGTACGGTCGACGCTGTACTGCGCCGCATGGGTATCCAGCGCGGCGTTGACGCGCTCGACCTGCGGCGTCGGCGGAACACTGCGACCGGGTCGCGGGTCGCCGCTGCCGAGCCGCCCCTGCCCCAGCGGCGACCACGCCAGTACAGCATAGCCGCGCTTCATCGCGCGATCGAGCGTGCCATCGAACAGCGGCGCGGTCGCCAGAACCGAGAACTCGGGCTGCGTGCTAGCAAGCGGCGCCTTGAGATGCGCCGCCAGTGCGGCGGTTTGCGCCGGAGTGTAGTTAGAGACGCCGAACGCGGCGACCTTGCCCGCGGCGACCAGGGCGTCGAGCGCGGCTGCGGTGTCGGCGGGATGCGCTAGCATATCGGGGCGGTGGATCTGCCACAAATCGAGCCGTTCGACGCCGAGGCGCTGCAGCGACGCGTCGACGGCGGCGGCGATGTACGCGGGCGAACTGTCGTAGGGCACGCCGAGGCGGATGCCACCCTTGCTCGCCAGCACGATCCGGTCGCGCAACCCCGGCGCGGCGGCGAACACTCGGCCGAGCAGCAGCTCCGCAGCGCCAAACCCCTCGGCATTGTCGGGGCCATAAATATCGGCGGTCTCGAACAGCGTGATCCCCGCCGCCAGCGCCGCCTCGACCTTCGCTTGCGCCGCAGCGCCATCGCTGCCGCCGAAGCGCCACATCCCCCACGCCATCGGGCTGACGTGAAGACCGGACTTGCCGAGAGGGCGCGGTTTGGACGAAAGGGTAATGTCGATCATCGCCGCTTAGTGGCACAGGGAATTATAAAATGGGAGAGAAGATCCGCTGGGGCATCGTCGGTGCCGGCATGATGGGCATCGAGCACATCAACAACATCAAGCTGATGCCGGGAGCCGAAATCGTCGCGCTCGCCGATCCGACGCCGCGCTCGCTACGTCAGGCGGCGCTGGCGGTAGGGTCGCCGGTGGCGCAATTCGAGAGCGCGACCGAACTCGCGGCGAGCGGTGGCTGCGACGCGGTCGTCGTCGCCTCGCCGAACTTCACCCACCGCGAGGTACTCGGTCCGCTGATGGAGGCGGGGCTGCACATCCTGTGCGAGAAGCCGCTATGTACGACGCTGGCCGACGCGCGCGCGGTCGCCGAGGCGGCGGCGCCCTATGACCGGGTGTTCTGGACCGGCATGGAATACCGCTACATGCCGCCTGCCGCGGCGTTCATCGCCGAGGTGCACGGTGGCAGTGTCGGCACGCTGCGGATGTTGTCGATTCGTGAGCACCGCTTTCCGTTCCTCGTCAAGGTCGGCGACTGGAACCGCTTCGCCGCGAACACCGGCGGAACGATGGTCGAGAAATGCTGCCACTTCTTCGACCTGATGCGGGTGATCGTCCGGTCCGAGCCGGTGCGGGTATTCTGTTCGGGGGCGATGGACGTCAACCATTTGGACGAGCGCTACGCCGGGCAGACGCCCGACATCATCGACAACAGCTACACCGTCGTCGATTTCGACAATGGCGTCCGCGCCATGCTCGATCTCAGCATGTTCGCCGAGGGCGCGGAGAACCAGGAGGAGATCGCGGCGGTCGGCGATGCGGCGCGGCTCGAAGTGTTGATCCCGGCGGGCGAGCTGATCCGATCGCCGCGTGTCGGGTTCATGCAACCCAAGGCGGTGACACGGCGGCATGTCACGGTCGACCCGACGGCGCTCGCGGCGGGAAACCACCACGGCGCGACGTTCTACCAGCACGCGGCGTTCGCGCGGGCGGTGCGCGGCGAAGGCCCGATCGAGGTGACGGCTGACGACGGTTTACGGGCGGTGGCGATCGGGCTGGCTGCCGAAATCAGCGCCCGCGAGCATCGGATTGTGGAGATGAGCGAACTGGGGTTGTAGATGTCATATCGGTCGGCACGCTGAATTGGTGCCAATGCAGCTCTGATGGTTCCCCTCTCCCGTCTAGGGAGAGGGGAAATGCTCGAAAGGTTTTTGCGCGTGAGAGGGTGAGGGTCGCCAGCGTCGGAGACCCTCACGCTCTCACTTGCCGGAAGAGGCGCGCGGGTCCATCCCTCTCACCAAATGGGGAGAGGGAAAGTCATACAGACCGCGGCGCTCCCGTCGTTGTCGCGCCGCCATAATATTCGTCGACCGCATGCCCATATTCGCGACGGTCGAGCTCATCGCGCGAATAGTGCGGCGCACTGCGCAGCGCCTCCGCGCTGTGCCCGACACTGTAGCCACCCTTGGCCTCGTCGTAGCACAGCACGTTCCACGGCAGCGGGTGGTAACGCTCGCCGATGCCGAGGAAGCCACCGAACGACATGACAACATAAGCCACTTTCCCCGACCGCTTGCCGATCATGATCGAGTCGATCGTGCCGAGGTGTTCGCCGTCGTCGCCGTATACCGCCGTACCGTTGACCTTGTCGGCGGCGATCAGATCGGCGGTTTCGTCGATGCTGGTCGAGGACCCGCTGTCTACAATCCCGCTTGCCTTATCGTCGGCGCTACCACGCATATTGTCCTTCGATCCGATAGGCGCGGTCCCAGCATTTAAATTGTCGTTATACTCGGGGCTGCGAGTGCTCGAAGCCGACCCGAAGGTGCCGGTGGACTTGATGTTATCGATCATCTGATTTCCTTCTCCGATACATTCGTAATAACCAACGGCCAGCGTGAGCCGGCGGTTCCGGTCATCCCGCCGCACGCACTGCAGCGCTCTGGCGTCGGTGGTGGACAGCGCTTATGTATATAGGTCGAAGCGCGGCAAGCGGCGCGGGAGGATGCTATGTTCGGTCGGCTGATCGGCTATCTCGACGCGGTCAAGGCGCGGGATCCTGCGGCGCGCTCGCGTTGGGAGATCCTGCTTTATCCCGGCGTCTGGGTGCTCGGTTTCCACCGGATTGGCCACGCACTGTACCGGGCGCGGCTCTTCCTGCTGGCGCGCGTCGTCAACCATATTGCGCGCTTCCTCACGGCGATCGACATCCACCCCGGCGCGCAGATCGGACGGCGCTTTTTTATCGACCACGGCTTCGTCGTGATCGGCGAGACCGCGATCATCGGCGACGACGTAACGATCTATCAGTGCGTGACGCTCGGTGGCACCGATCCTGCCAACGGCATACCCGGCAAGCGCCATCCGACGCTCGCCGACGGCGTCATCATCGGCTCGGGCGCGCAGGTACTTGGCCCCATTATCGTCGGCGCGCGCGCCCGCGTCGGGGCGAATGCGGTGGTCACCCGCGATGTGCCCCCCGGAGCGACAATGGTCGGCATCCCGGCGCGCTCGATGCTGGTCGATGCGACGGCATATGCCAAGCCGTTCATGCCGTATGGAACGCCGTGCAGCCAGAAGTACGACCCCGAGACACAGAAGCTCGAGATTCTTCGCTGCGAGGTCGAGAAGCTGCGGGCCCGGATCGACGAGCTGACCCCCGAAACTCCGCAGCGTTCGAACCAGGGTTAGGGAGCGCGCCGATCGCATGTCGAACGTCACGCCGCTCAATGCGACCCATCCGCCGCAGACCAGTTTCGACCGGCACGAGCTCAACGCGATCCTGAATATCTACGGCCGCATGGTCGCTGCCGGTAATTGGCGCGACTATGCGATCGACCTTGGACGCGATACGGCGAGATTTTCGGCATTCCGCCGTGCGGCTGAGCGCCCCGAAGTGCAGGTGCTCAAGGTCCCGGCCCTGCGCCACAAGCAAGGCATGTACGCGCTGATCGGCGAAGCCGGTGCCATGCTGCGTCGCGGGCATGAGCTGAGTTCGGTGCTGGCACCGCTCGAACGCAAGCTGCTCAGGCTGATCGAGGCGTGATGCTGCCGGGCTTCGAGCCGCGGCGCATCGAAGCCGGCGAGATTACCATCAATGCCAGCATCGCGGGCAGCGGCGCGCCGCTCCTGCTGCTCCACGGCTATCCGCAGACGCACGTCATGTGGCACCGCGTCGCGCCGCAGCTTGCCGAACGCTTCACCGTCATCGCGGCCGACCTGCGCGGCTACGGCGACAGCAGCAAGCCCACCGGAGCCGCCAACCACAGCAGCTACAGCAAGCGGACTATGGCGGCCGACATGGTCGCGATCATGGCGGCGCTCGGCCACGAGCGGTTTAGCGTCGCCGGGCACGACCGCGGCGGGCGGGTCGCCTATCGCATGGCGCTCGATTACCCCGGCGTCGTCGAGCGGCTCGCGCTGCTCGACATCGTGCCGACCAAGACCGTCTACGACCGGCTCGACCGCCACGTCGCGACCGCGTATTTTCATTGGCTGATGTTGATCCAGCCAGCGCCGCTGCCCGAGACGCTGATCGGGGCCAATCCCGGCTTCTGGCTCGACACGATCTTCGGCGCCTGGAGTAGCGGCACTCCGCGTGGCGATGGCGGGCCTTTCACTCCAGCCGCAATCGCCGCATACAAGCGCTGCTTCGATGTAGCGACCATTCACGCCAGCTGTGAAGACTACCGCGCCGGAGCCTCACTCGACTGCGCGCACGACGCTGCCGATCTCGCCAGCGGCCACCGCATCGTCTGCCCGTTGTTGGTGCTATGGAGTGAACGCGGGCTGGTCGGGCGGGCGTACGACGTGCTCGCGGCGTGGCGAGAGTATGCCAGCGACGTCCGCGGGCATTACGTGCCGGGCGGGCATTTCCTGCCGGAGGAAGCGCCGGCGGAGACGTTGGCGGCGCTGCAGGACTTCTTCGGGTGAACGCTGTTTCTTTTTGATCGACGCATTTCCAACCCCGCTCATCCCGAGCGAAATCGAGGGACGCCCGGACCGCAGACCGTGCGTCCCTCGATTTCGCTCGGGATAAGCGGGCCGGTAGTACTCCGCTAAAGAAATCAGCGCCTAAACCGCGGCGACCGGCAGCCGCGCACTCATCGAAACCGGCAGCAACGTCAGTACTCTCGCCCGGATCGGCCGCCACGCTGCCGACAACTGCACGAGGAACAACGCGGTGACGGGCGCGGTGACGAGCGCGGTGACGGGCGCGGTGACGAGCGCGGTGACGAGCGCGGTGACGAGCGCGGTGACGAGCGCGGTGACGAGCGCGGTGACGAGCGCGGTGACGAGCGCGGTGACGAGCGTGGTGACGAGCGCGGTGACGAG
>JAYTHJ010000034.1:0-2026 GCA_043732725.1 Sphingomonadaceae bacterium
GCCTCAGTCTGTCAGAGCGTTAACACCCTACATCGGCAGCTTGAACCCCGGCGGGATCGGCAATCCGGCGGTAAGCTTGGCTTTCTCGGCGTCGCCCGCCGCCTGCGCCTTCTTGCCGGCATCGTTGAACGCGGCGACGATCAGGTCTTCGAGCATCGCCTTGTCGTCGGGAACGATCAGCGACGGATCGATGTCGAGCCCGGTCATACGACCGCTCGCCATGGCGCGGACCTTCACCAGCCCGCCGCCCGAAGCGCCTTCGACGCCGATCGAGTCGAGCGCGCGCTGCGCGTCCTCCATCTTCGACTGGAGGTCCTGCGCCATCTTCAAAATGTCATCGAGGTTGGGCATCGGCGGTACTCCTGGAGGTTTCGAGTTGGGGCACATCGGCAGCGTCGGTATCGAGGGCTGACGCGGGTTCGATCCCGAGCAGTTCCGCACCGGGGAAAGCCGCTATGAGCTGCGCGACCAGCGGATCGACGAGCGCCGCCGCGCGCATGACCGCGATGCCGCTCAACTCGGTCTCGCGCAATGTCGGCGCGCCCGCCGCGCCCTCGGCCAGCCGGGTAAGCGTCACCGTCCAGCGACTGCCGGTCCACTCCTGCAACTTGGCCATCAGCTGCGGTGCGAACTCACGCGGCAAGCTCAGGGCACCGGCGATCGTCAGGAGCGGCGGCGCATAGCTGACCAGCCGCACCTCGTCGTGAAGGAGATGCGCCAGCCGCGGTTCGTGCCGCGCCATGCACAGTTCGACCAGCGCGCCGAAGCTCACGGGCAGCGGTTCGGCGGCGGCGGGCTCGAGTGCTGCCACGGATAGCGGCTTCGGCGAGGGCGACGCTGACGGCATCGACAAAGCTGCGGTTGCGGCCTGCATCGGCTGTAGGCCTAGCGGCTCGCCCCGCGGCACCGCTCCTGCGGTCAGCTCGCCGGGGTCGCCGCGCTCGATCAGGCGACGCACCAACTCGGCGGGGTCCGGCAACGTGCTGGCGTGTATCAACCGCAGCAGCGCCATTTCGGCGGCCTGCAGCGGCACCGGCGCGGCCTGCACCTCGGCCAGCCCCTTGAGCAGCAGCTGCCACAGCCGGTGCAGTGTCGGGAACGACAGCCGCGCCCCCCAGTCCTTGACCAACGCGCGCTCCTCGGCGCTCATCGCCGCGTCATCACCGCCGCCGACCTTGGCGCGGGTGATCGTATGCACCAGCTCGAGCAGCTCCTGCACCACCTGCGCCGGATCGGCCCCGAGGTCGAAGCTGTCCTTGAACGCCGCCAGCACGCTCGCCGCTTCGCCTGCCAGCAGCAGCGCGAACAGCGTCCGCACTGTGCCGCGGTCCGACAGTCCGAGCATGTCGCGAACCGCGACCGCACTGACCGCGCCAGCTCCATGCGCGATCGCCTGGTCGAGAATCGACAGCCCGTCACGCACCGACCCCTCGGCAGCGCGCGCGATCAGCGCCAGCGCCTCAAGTTCGGCGGTGGCACCCTCGGCATCGACGATATGCGCGAAGTGCGCCGTCAGCGTCTCGGCCGGAATGCGCCGCAGGTCGAAGCGCTGGCACCGCGACAGCACCGTGACCGGCAATTTACCCACCTCCGTGGTGGCAAAGATGAATTTCACGTGCGGCGGCGGCTCCTCGAGCGTCTTCAGCAGCGCGTTGAAGGCGTTCTTCGACAGCATGTGAACTTCGTCGACAATGTAGATCTTATAGCGCGCCGAGGCGCTGGCGTAGCGCACCGCTTCGATGATCTCGCGGACGTCGTCGACGCCGGTGTTCGACGCGGCGTCCATCTCGATGACGTCCATATGACGGCCGGCGGCGATGGCGACGCACGGCTCGCACAGGCCGCACGGGTTAATCGTCGGGCCGCCGGTGCCATCGGGGCCGACGCAGTTGAGCGCCTTGGCGATAATCCGCGCCGTCGAGGTCTTGCCGACGCCGCGCACGCCGGTCAGCAACCACGCCTGGGCCAACTGCCCGCGCCGGATCGCATTGCCGAGCGTCCGCACCATCGCGTCCTGGCCGAGCAA
>JAYTHJ010000035.1:0-2021 GCA_043732725.1 Sphingomonadaceae bacterium
TAATTGAGCGCGATCACTAGCGTCATGCGGCCGTTACCCGCCGTCAGCGTCTCGGCGTGATCGAGCAGTCCGACCAGATCGGGCCGCATCGTCCGATACTCGCCGATAAAGCGCACGCGGATATTATTGGCGTGCAGCTCGGCGATCTCGGTGCGCAGATAATGGCGAAGCAATCCCATCAGGTCGTTGACCTCATCGACCGGACGCCGCCAGTTCTCGGACGAGAACGCGTATAAAGTCAGCACCTCGATGCCAAGATCGGGAGCAGCCTCGACGGCGCGGCGCACCGCCTCGATGCCCTTGCGGTGGCCGGCGATGCGCGGCAGGTGGCGCGCCTTCGCCCAGCGCCCGTTGCCGTCCATGATGATCGCGACGTGACGCGGCAGCTTGCTCGCTGCGATCGGCATCGCAGGAGCACCGCCGAGCAATCGCGAGGCGGCAAACGAACTCACTTGCCGAGGATTTCCTTCTCCTTGGCGGCAGTGGTCGTGTCGATTTCGCCGATGGTCTTGTCGGTGACCTTCTGGACCTCGGTTTCGTGGCGCTTCTGTTCATCCTGGCTGACGTCGCCCTTCTTTTCGGCGGCCTTGAGCACTTCCATGCCGTCGCGACGGACATTGCGGACCGCGATCTTGGCCTTCTCCGAATATTGCGACGCGAGCTTGGCAAGTTCCTTGCGGCGGTCCTCGGTCAAATCGGGGATCGGCAGCCGCAACGTCTGGCCGTCGGTGATCGGATTTAGCCCGATACCGGCCGAGCGGATCGCTTTCTCGACCATTTGGACGTTCGACTTGTCCCAGACCTGCACCGACAGCATACGCGATTCGGGTACGGTAACGGTCGCCACCTGGCTCAGCGCCATGTTCGCACCGTAGACCTCGACCGTCACCCGGTCGAGCAGCGACGTCGAGGCGCGCCCGGTCCGCAAGCCGCCGAGGTCAGCCTGAAGCGCGGCGACGGCGCTCGCCATGCGGCGGTCGATGTCAGCCTTGAACGGTGGGAATTCGAATATTGCCATGTCTATCCCTCGTCGGCGACCGTCGTCGAGACACCCTCGCCCGCCAGCACGCGCGCCAGATTGCCTTGCTCGCGAATGTTGAAGACGACGATCGGGATTGAATTATCCCGGCAAAGCGCGACAGCGCTCGCATCCATCACCTTAAGATCGTCGGCCAACACTTTGCTGAAACTCAATCGATCATAACGTGTCGCGCTCGGCACCAGCTTGGGGTCAGCGTCGTAGACACCGTCGACGCTGGTTCCTTTGAACAGTGCGTCGCAGTTCATCTCGGCAGCCCGCAGTGCGGCGGCCGTATCGGTCGTGAAAAACGGGTTACCCGTCCCGGCGGCGAAGATCACCACCCTGCCCTTCTCGATATGGCGCTCAGCCCGACGGCGAATGTACGGCTCGCAGACGCTGGCCATCGGGATCGCCGACTGGACGCGGGTATCGACGCCAGCGTTCTCGAGCGCATTCTGCACCGCGAGCGCATTCATGACGGTGGCCAGCATGCCCATATAATCGGCGCTGGCACGGTCGAAGCCCTTAGCCGCCGCAGCGAGACCGCGGAAGATATTTCCGCCGCCGACGACGAGACACAGCTCGAAGCCGGCGTCGCGCGCGGTCTTCACCTCAGCGGCAATACGCGCCGTCTCAACCGGATCGATGCCATACTGGCCCGATCCGAGCAGCGCCTCACCCGACAGTTTCAGCAGGATGCGTTTGAACGCGCGCCGATCCATGTTCGCCGTCAAACCTCCACCTGCGCGCTGCACCTTACTGACGGGCCGGGGTGCTGCCAACCCTTGCCGGGCGGTACTGCCTTGCCCCGAACCAGCTTAAGCTCAGCTGACTCCGGCAGCGGCGGCGACCTCGGCGGCGAAGTCGGTCGTGCCGCGCTCGATACCCTCGCCTAGCTGAAAGCGTACGAACTCGGTAATTGCGATCGACGTTCCCGCGGCCTTGGCCGCCGCGGCAACAACGTCGCCGACCTTGGTCTTCTGGTCGATGACGAAAACCT
>JAYTHJ010000036.1:0-6991 GCA_043732725.1 Sphingomonadaceae bacterium
CTCGCCGCAAAGCACTGCAAGATAGCCGAGCCGGTTCAGCGAAGGCGTAAGCCAAGACGGGCGCGCTGCCGGATGGAAGCAGCGCGCCCGCTCTGACGGTGGCTAGGTCTAACCGACAACGGTTTGCGCGGTCCGACCGCGACGGCGACGGATCGCCGTTCCGGTCATACCGAAGCCGGTCAGCAACAGTGCCCATGCCGCCGGTTCGGGAACTGCATCGGCCCCGGTCGCGGTCAGCATCATGACCGCGTTCTTCGAACCGAATTGTGTGAGATACAGATTACCGTCGCTGTCTTCACCGAACGACACCAGGCGATAACCGCCGATCGATGGCATGCCGGCGACCAGATCCTGGACGTCGGTCCCGTCGAGCTTCATCGACCAAAGATGACCGGAGACAAAGTCACCAAAGACATAGCGCCCTTCGAGACTCGCGATCTTGCTGCCGCGGTAGACATAGCCGCCGATGATGGCTTCATCGCCATTGGCATGCGTATATTCGTAAATCGCTGCCGTGGTGCCAGAAGGGATCGGATCGCCAACGCCCGGCGTAGGGGATGGCCCCTCCAGCGGGCGCCAGCCGAAATTCTGCCCTGACGTCCCAGCGGGGATACGGTCGACCTCCTCGAAGCTATCGAGGCCGACATCACCAATATATAGGTCCCCGGTGAGTTTGTCGAAGCTGTCGCGGAAAGGGTTACGCAGGCCATAAGCTAGGACTTCGTTGCCGAACGGGTTGCCGGTCGGGATCGCGTAGTTGAAGCCTGGCGCATCGTTGGCGGGGTGACTGACGTCGATCCGAAGGATCTTGCCGAGCAGTGAGTTCTTGTCCTGGGCGTGGTTGAAAGGGTCGGCGGTAGCTCCGGTCGGATTTTTAGTAGGATCGTAACCGCCATCGCCGCTGGCGAGGTAAAGATTGCTGTCGGGACCGAACGCGATCCAGCCGCCCTTGTGGAAGGGAAACGCCTGATCGATCTGCAGGACCAGACTGGGCGCTTCAGGAGTTGCCGCCTGCGGAACGCCATTGTTGGTGTACCGCATGATCTGGCTGACATACTTGCCGCCAGCACAGGCGTTGGTGGTGTCGCTGCCGCCAGCACAGGCAGTCGCGTAGGTGTATATACGACCATTAGTCGCGTAATTCGGATCGACCGCGATACCGAGCAACCCGTCTTCGCCGCCGTGGATAGCATTGGTCAGCGTGATCGTGCCGAGGTTCGCCTGGGTTGTGCGATCAATGATACTAACCGAGCCGTAATGATCGGCGATAAACAGATCGTTGCCGGAACTGGCGATCGCGATAGCTTGATTGAAGCCGCTGAGATAGGGTGTAAGAGCGACACCGGCGTCCGCTGGCGGAGTGCACAGCCCCGTTGTCAAAGCCAAACCGGTCAAGAAACGAAGACGCATTAAATTCTCCTGTACTTCCAGCTCTGAAGTATCGCACAGCTCAATAGAGTTACTAGAATGCTATATCAATAACGATTTTACACGTGGTGAGATCATTTTGCAGATCGTAAATGTCATCAGGGGCTTAGCGGTACCTTTCGGCGTTGATAACGTCGATACGGACGTTATCATCCCGGCGCGCTACCTCAAGACGATCAGCCGGGCCGGCCTTGGTGACGGCGCGTTCGCGGGCTACCGCGAGATCGCTGGAAATGTCTTCGATGACAATCGCTACCGCCATGCGGCCATTCTGATCGCCGGCGCTAATTTCGGCTGCGGGTCGAGCCGCGAGCACGCCGCATGGGCGCTGCTCGACCTCGGTTACAAAGTCGTTATTGCGCCGTCGTTCGCTGATATCTTCGCGAGTAATGCGTTCAAGAACGGCATTGTGCTGGTCGCGTTACCGCAGGCGCAGATCGATCGCCTGATGGTTGTGGCAGCGACCGAGCCGATCACTGTCGATCTCGAAAATCAGGTCGTCACGACACCAATGCAGGACCGTTTCGCCTTCGACATCGATGCGTTTCGCAAGTATTGCCTGCTCAATGGCCTCGACGAAATCGGGCTGACCGAGGCGCTGGACGGCGATATTGCGCGTTACGAAACCGCGCTGATGGCCGCCAAGCCTTGGGTCGGCGGGGCGGCACGGCGTGGTGAGGGGGATACGGCGTAGCGGCTGGTTGCAAATATCCGCCAAGCCCGCGACACCGCAGCGGACGCACCGGCCCGGCACGCTTACGGAGAAGAGGTTTGAGTAAGACGCTGCTGCTGCTGCCCGGTGACGGTATCGGCCCCGAGGTCACCGCCGCGGCGATGCGCGTCTTTGACTGGCTCAACACGCACACGCAATTGGACGTTATAACCACGACGGCGAACTTCGGCGGCACCGGCTTTGACCGCGACGGCATGCCGCTGACCGATACGACGCTCGCTGCTGCCAAGGCCGCCGATGCCGTACTGATGGGGGCCGTCGGCGGGCCGCAATGGTCTGGCGTCGCTTATGACAAGCGCCCCGAGGCGGGACTGCTGACGTTGCGCGCCGGAATGGGCGTGTTCGCGAACTTGCGCCCGGCGCGTTGCTTCGACGCGCTCGCCGGCGCGTCGAGCCTCAAGCGCGAGTTCGTCGCCGGGCTCGACATCCTGTTCGTGCGCGAGCTGACCGGCGGGGTCTATTTCGGTGAACCGCGCGGCATTACCGATCTCGGCGGTGGCGAGCGGCGCGGCGTCAACACGCAGGTCTATACCTCGTCCGAAATCCGCCGCGTCGCGCGGGTCGCCTTCGAACTGGCGGCGTCGCGCACCGGCAGGGTCTGTTCGGCCGATAAGGCCAATGTCATGGAGTCGGGGCTTTTGTGGCGCGAGGAGGTGCAGGCGCTGCGCAATGCCGAATATCCGCACATCGAACTCAGCCATATGCTCGCCGACAACACCGCGATGCAGCTGGTCAAGAACCCCCGGCAGTTCGACATCATCCTGACCGACAATCTATTCGGCGACATCCTGTCCGACGAGGCGGCGATGCTGACCGGCTCGCTCGGCATGCTGCCTTCGGCGGCGCTCGGCGTCGCAGGGAATCCGGGGCTGTACGAGCCGATCCATGGCAGCGCGCCAGATATTGCCGGGCAGGGCGTCGCCAACCCGTGCGCGGCAATCCTGAGCCTCGCAATGGCGCTGCGCTACAGCCTTGGTCGCGCCGAGCTGGCGTTCCGCGTTGAGAGCGCGGTCGGCGCGGCGCTCGACGCCGGAGCGCGGACACGCGATCTCGGCGGCGAGCTGAGTACCCGAGCGATGACCGACGCCGTGCTGGCGCAGTTGTGACGCTCACCGCCCGCGCTTTTGCCGCGCTCGTCGCCGGGCTGTCGGCTGGCATCGTCCTGACCGCTGCGGCCTCGCCTGCGTTCGTCGCGCAGGTCAGCGCCGTCGCCGAGCCGCTCGGCGGCATCTGGCTCGACGCCCTGCAGGGCACGATTATCCCGCTGGTGTTCGCGCTGCTGTTCACCGCGGTCGCGAGCGCGGCTAACACCGCGACCGCCAGCCGCCTTGCCGGACGGGCGCTGCTGGTGTTCGCCGGGCTGGCGCTGCTGTCGGGAACGCTCGGCGTCATCCTCGTCCCGGCGCTGCTGCAGGTCTGGCCGATTCCGGCGCAGGCAGCGCGCGCCTTGCTCGCGCAGGAGCATGCAGCCGCCGCTGCGCCGGTGGCGCTATCGGCGGCCGCTTGGTTCCGCAGCTTCGTGCCGCCCAACATCATCGCCGCCGCGACCGAGGGCAAGATGCTGCCGATCGTCGTTTTCGCACTCGCTTTCGCGCTGGCCGCAACGCGAATCGCGCCGCCGCTGCTCGAAGCGCTCAACCGCTTTTTCGACGCGACGGTGCAGACCATGCTCGTACTCGTCCACTGGGTGCTGCTGGCAGCACCCGCCGGCGTGTTCGCGCTCGCGCTGTTGGTCGGCGCGCGCGCCGGGATCGGTGCTGTCGGCGTGCTGGCGCATTACGTCACGATCGTCATCGTCAGCGAACTGGTCCTGATCGCGCTCGTATATGCTGGCGCAGCGTTGTTTGTGCGCGGCCACTTCACCGATTTTGCGCGCGCGGCAATCCCCGCGCAGGTCGTTGCCGTCAGCACGCAGTCGTCGATCGCAACGCTGCCGGCGATGGTCGAGGCGGCCACCGGCCAGCTCGGCGTGCCCGAGGCGACCGCGAGCCTCGTGCTGCCGCTGGCGGTGTCGGTGTTCCGGATTACCTCACCGCTCGCCAACCTCGCGGTGGTGATCTATGTCGCGACGCTGCATGGCCAGGCGCTGTCGTCGTTCACGCTGGCGGCGGGTGTCGCGGTGGCATTCGCGGTCAGCATCGCTGCAGTCGGGCTGCCGGGGCAGGTCTCGTTCATCACGTCGATCGCGCCGATCTGCCTCGCCATGGGGATCTCGATAAGCACGTTGCCGCTGCTGATCGCGGTCGAGATGCTGCCCGATATCTTCCGCACGCTCGGCAACGTCACCGCCGATCTGGCGGTCGCGGCGGGGCTGGCGCGACGCGACCCGGTCGCGGTGCGCGCCCGGTTGGAGCAAGCGGCCAAATAGGCTACGCACCGCGGCCCTACAGGAGAACACCCTTGGCCTATCGTATCGTTGTCGTCGGCGCGACCGGCAGTGTCGGGCGCGAGATGCTCAACATTCTCGCCGAGCGCCAGTTTCCAATCGACGAGATCGCCGTCCTCGCGTCGTCACGCAGCCAGGGTGACATCATCGATTTCGGCGACACCGGGCGCGAACTCAAGGTCATGAACCTCGAGCATTTCGACTTTACAGGCTGGGACATCGCGCTGTTCGCGGCGGGTAGCGCACCGACCAAGATTCATGCGCCGCGCGCTGCTGCTGCCGGCTGCGTCGTCATCGACAACTCGTCGCTATTCCGGATGCAGCACGACGTTCCGCTGATCGTCCCCGAGGTTAATCCCGATGCGATCGACGGCTACAAGCGCCGCAACATCATCGCCAACCCGAACTGCTCGACGGCACAGCTGGTCGTCGCGCTGAAACCGCTACATGACGCCGCGACGATCAAGCGCGTTATCGTGTCGACCTATCAGTCGGTCAGCGGCGCGGGCAAGGCGGGCATGGACGAACTGTTCGAGCAGACCCGCGCGGTGTTCGTCGGCGACCCCAAGGCCTCGAACAAGTTCACCAAGCAGATCGCCTTCAACGTTATCCCGCATATCGGCGACTTCCGCAGTGACGGCTCGACTACCGAGGAGTGGAAGATGACCGCCGAGACCGCGAAGATCATGGGCCACGACGTCCGCGTCGTCGCGACCTGCGTCCGCGTGCCGGTGTTCGTCGGCCACTCCGAAGCCATCGCCGTCGAGTTCGAGCACCCGATGAGCGTCGCTGAAGCGCAGGGCCTGCTCCGCGAAGCCCCCGGCATCATGCTCGTCGATAAGCGCGAGGACGGGGGTTACGTCACACCGGTCGAATGTGTCGGCGAGTACGCGACGTACGTGAGCCGTATTCGCAAGGACCCGACGGTGGAGCATGGGTTGCTGTTGTGGTGTGTCAGCGACAATCTGCGGAAGGGCGCGGCGCTAAATGCGGTGCAGATTGCCGAACTGTTAGGTCGGCGGCATTTGAAGAAGGGTTAAGTGGCAAGCGTCGGGAGGACGACGGGAGACGAGGCAGCGACTTCAATCGAGCTTGCCGTCTTCAATCGGCTGTTCGAGTTGTAAAATACGGTAGATCTATGCCTGACTCACAAACTTTCGCCTCCTTCGACGGCCGGCACATCGCCTGGCGCGAACTCGGCACTGGCCGCCCGGTTATCCTGTTGCACGGGTTGTTCAGCCATGCCGATATGAACTGGCTGCGCTTTGGGGAAGCAGCGGCGGTAGCTGCAGCGGGGTTTCGCGTCATCATGCCCGATTTCCGCGCGCACGGAGCGAGCGCGGCCCCGCACGAACCGGCGGCATACCCGCCCGACGTGCTGGCGCTCGATATCGAGGCGCTGGTGGCGCACCTGGGGCTGACCGGTTTCGACCTTGGCGGTTACTCGCTCGGCGCGCGTACTGCCGTGCGGCTACTGGCGCGCGGGATGCGGCCGCGCCGGGCGGTGCTCGGCGGCATGGGTCTGTCGGGGATCGTCGGATCGGCGCAGCGCTCAGCGTGGTTCCTGCACGTCATTGCCAACCGCGACAGCTTCGAGCGCGGCACACCGGGGTGGATGGCGGCGCAGTTCATGAAGACCAATCACATCGACGGCGATGCGGTCGCGCACGTCCTGCACGCCCAGTTGCCGACACCGGTCGAGGTGGTGCGGACGCTCGACGTGCCGGCGCTGGTGGTCTGCGGCGTCGACGACCACGACAACGGCTCGGCACCCGAACTCGCCGCGGCGCTGCCCGAGGCGTGCTACGTCGAGGTGCCGGGCAACCACATGAGCGCGGTCACGATGCCCGAGCTGGGCGCGGCGATCGCCGCATTTCTGGCAGCTTAGCTTGGCTTTGCTCGTTCTCTTCCGTGGCTACGGGAGAAGGGAATAATTAGCCCAGCTGTTCTATCAGATGCTCGGCCGACGACACCTTGAACGCGCCCGGCTCCTCGACGTTGAGCTGTTCGACCTTGGTGTTCTTGACCAGCATCGAAAAACGCTGTCCGCGCATGCCCATGCCGAACTTGCTGGCGTCCATCTCGAGCCCCATCGCCTTGACGAAATCGCCGTTGCCGTCGGCAAGCATGGTCACCTTGCCGGCAGCGCCCGAGCTTTGGCTCCACGCGCCCATGACGAAGGCGTCGTTGACCGAGACGCAGACGATCTCGTCGACGCCGTGGGCGCGCATCGCGTCGGCGTTGGTGATGAAGCCGGGCAAGTGCTTCGCCGAGCATGTCGGGGTAAACGCGCCGGGCACGCAAAACAGCGCCACCGTGCGGCCGCCGAACAGCGCCGCGGTCGAGATCGGCTGTGGTCCCGCCTCGGTCATCTTGATCAGCGTCGCGTCAGGGACGGTATCACCGACTTTGATGGTCATTATTTTCTCTCCGTTGCGGGGTTT
>JAYTHJ010000037.1:0-2006 GCA_043732725.1 Sphingomonadaceae bacterium
CGGCAGCGCCGAAGCCGTTGACCGCGGCCGTGCTCACCCAGCAATTCGAGGCGACACTGGCGGAATTGGTGCGCCCGACCAGTGCCTAAGCTGGTGTTGCCGTTACTTGTTCGTTGTTGCGGCTGCTCGCCTTCGCAGTCGCCTTCCGAGCCGGGCGCAGCAGCGTTGAGAGCGCTGCAGAAGCGCTGTCGGAAACGACCCGCGGCGCCGCTCAGCCCGCCTTCGGCGCGCGCGGCCCGGGCGCTTCGGCCGAACGCAGCGGCCCGACCGGCGGGTTCGCGCCGGTAACGCGCCAGACCCGTCCGCCCACGTCGTCGGCGACGAGCAGCGCGCCGCGGCGATCGACCGCGACGCCGACCGGACGGCCTTGTGCCTGCCCCTTGGCATCGAGGAAGCCGGTCAGCACGTCGACGGGTGGGGCGCTCGGGCGACCGGCGGCGAATGGCACGAAGACAACCTTGTAGCCGCTCGGCGGGTTGCGGTTCCACGAGCCGTGCTGGCCGATGAAGGCGCCGTTGGCATAGCCACCGGGCAGCTTCGCCCCGGTCGCGAACGCCAGCCCGAGCGACGCCGTGTGCGGCCCGAGCGCATAGTCGGGCTTGATCGCGCGGGCGACGAGATCGGGACGCTTGCCCGGCGCGCGGGCGTCGACGTGCTGGCCGTAATAGCTGTACGGCCAGCCGTAGAAGCCGCCGTCCTTGACCGACGTCATATAGTCGGGGACGAGGTCGCTGCCGATCTCGTCGCGCTCATTAACTGCGGTCCATAGCTTGGCCGTCACCGGCTCCCACGCCATGCCGTTGGGGTTGCGCAGGCCGCTCGCGAAGATACGGTGCGCGCCCGTCGCGGTATCGACCTCCCAGATCGCGGCGCGCCCGGCTTCGGCCGCCATACCGTTGTCGCCGACGTTGCTGTTCGAGCCGACGCTGACATACAGCTTGCGCCCGTCGGGGCTGGCGATGACGTTCTTGGTCCAATGATGGTTGATCGTCCCCGCCGGCAGGTCGACGAGCTTGACGCCGGGCGTCGTGACCGACGTCGCGCCGGGAGTGTAGTCGAAGCGCAGCACTGCGTCGGTATCGGCGACGTACAGCTTATCGCCGACCAGCGTCATGCCGAACGGCGTGTTGAGCCCGGTCAGGAAGACGCTGCGCACCGTCGCGGTGCCGGTGCCGCCGGGATCGCGCAGCAAGACGATGCGGTTGGGGCTTTTGCCGCCGGCGCCGGCGCTGCCCATCAGCAGCTTCTGGGCGACGCCGCGCAAGCCTTTGGCGTCGTCGGGCTGCGGCGGCGCCGTGGTCTCGGCGGCGAGCACGTCGCCGTTAGGCAACACGTACAGCCAGCGCGGATGATCGAGGCCGGCGGCAAAGGCGTTGACCGCCAGCCCCGCCCCGGGGACCGGCTTCGCGCCCGCCGCCCAGCCGACAACCTTGGCGATCTTGACCGTCGGCAGAAGCGTCGCATGCGGCGCGGGTAGCTGCGGGTTGGCTCCGGTCCCGGCACTCAGCGGCAACGTCGCCTGCTCGCCGCAGGCGGCAATTGCCAGCGCGACAGTGGCGGCACCAAGCTTCGCCAGCCGCCGGACCAGTTGTCGCCGATAGAGGTTCACGTCCGTTCTCCCACGGCGTCGCCGTTGTTACCGCCCCGTCGAATTGGGCATTGGCGTGGACTTCACCTGGCCAAGGAGAGCCCGCCGCGTTGTGGCGGAACCAGCCCGACACGGCGATCACCTTGCCAGACTTCAACCATGGTCGCCGCCGCCAAACCCTGCGCGAAGGCCAGTGCCACGTCGTCGTTGGTATGTCGATATGTCCGCGCCGAATCGATCAGCCCGCTGGTATTCATCAGGTAGAACAGATAGTTCATCACGTCCGCCATAAGGATGTAGCGCTGATGCCGCCCAGCGAGACGCAACTCGGCCGTCAGCCGCTTATAGTTCTTAATTACTAAGCACAAACGTTAAAAGGGTCACCATGAAGATTACCGGTGCCGTCCTCGATGCGATC
>JAYTHJ010000038.1:0-1993 GCA_043732725.1 Sphingomonadaceae bacterium
CACCCGCATCGGCTCCTTGATGCCGGTGACCACGTCGCGGTCGACGACGATCTCCTCGACACCCTCGAGCCCGGGCAATTCGAACATCGTGTCGAGCAGGATCGACTCCATGATCGACCGCAGCCCGCGGGCGCCGGTCTTGCGCTCAATGGCGCGCTTGGCGATCGCCGACAGCGCATCGGTAGTGAACGACAGCTTGACGCCCTCCATCTCAAACAGCCGGGCATATTGCTTGGACAGCGCGTTCTTGGGTTCGGTCAGGATGCGGATCAGTGCCGGCTCGTCGAGATCTTCGAGCGTCGCGATGACGGGGAGACGCCCAACGAACTCGGGGATCAGCCCGAACTTGAGCAGGTCCTCGGGCTCGCAGAGTTTGAGCATCTGCCCGGTGCGGCGCTCGTCGGGACCAGCGACATGCGCGCCGAAGCCGATCGACTTGCCCTGCAGCCGGTCGCCGATGATACGCTCCAGCCCGCTGAACGCGCCGCCGCAGATGAACAGGATGTTGGTGGTGTCGACCTGCAGGAATTCCTGCTGCGGGTGCTTGCGGCCACCCTGCGGGGGGACGCTCGCGGTGGTGCCCTCCATGATCTTGAGCAGCGCCTGCTGGACGCCTTCGCCCGAGACGTCGCGGGTGATCGAAGGGTTGTCGGCCTTGCGGCTGATCTTGTCGATTTCATCGATGTAGACGATGCCGCGCTGCGCCCGTTCGACATTATAGTCACTCGCCTGCAGCAGCTTCAGGATGATGTTCTCGACGTCCTCGCCGACATAACCGGCCTCGGTCAGCGTCGTCGCATCGGCCATGGTGAACGGCACGTCGAGCAGCCGCGCCAGCGTCTGGGCAAGCAAGGTCTTGCCGCATCCAGTCGGGCCGACGAGCAGAATGTTCGACTTCGCCAGCTCCACGTCGGCTCCCTTGGCGCCGTGGTTCAGCCGCTTGTAATGATTGTGCACCGCCACCGACAGGACCCGCTTGGCGTGTTGTTGGCCGATGACATAATCGTCCAGTTCCTTGCAGATCACCCGCGGCGTCGGCACGCCGTCCTTGGTCTTGACCAGCGCGGTCTTGGTTTCCTCGCGGATGATGTCGTTGCACAACTCGACGCACTCGTCGCAGATAAACACCGTCGGACCCGCGATAAGTTTGCGGACCTCGTGCTGGCTCTTGCCGCAGAACGAGCAGTACAAAGTGTTCTTCGAGTCCCCGCCAGTCAATTTGGTCATGGGCTACCTTTCCCGCCAACACGCGGAGTCGTCAAGTGTCACAGTCTACCGCCCAACGCTGCCCTGCCGCAAGGGGCCGTAACATTGTTACGGCGGCCGAGTGATCCGCTTACGCCGCCTTGAGCGTTTCACCCTCGATCGGGGTCGGACGCTTGGTGGTGACCTCGTCGATCAGCCCGAAGACCTTGGCCTCTTCCGCCGACAGGAACTTATCGCGCTCCATCGCCAGTTCGATGACCTCGAGCGTCTGCCCGGTGTGCTTGGCGTACAGCTCGTTCATTACATGCCGGACACGCAGGATTTCCTTCGCCTGGATCTCGATATCGGTGGCCTGGCCCTGCGCGCCACCTGACGGCTGGTGGATCATGATACGGGCATTGGCGAGGCTGACGCGCATGCCGGGCTCGCCGGCCGCAAGCAGGAAGCTGCCCATCGATGCCGCCTGACCGACGCAGACAGTGCCGACCTTGGGGCGAATGTATTGCATGGTGTCATAGATCGCCATGCCGGCGGTGATCACGCCGCCGGGCGAATTGATGTACATGAAGATATCCTTCTTGGGGTTCTCCGACTCGAGAAACAGCAACTGCGCGACGATCACCGACGCCATGTGGTCCTCGACCTGCCCGGTGACGAAGACGATGCGCTCGCGCAGCAGCCGCGAATAGATGTCGAACGAGCGCTCGCCGCGGTTCGAGGTCTCGATGACCATCGGGATCAGGCCGGCGACGGATTCGGGCAGATACATGGGAGCAGCTCCGTTAAA
>JAYTHJ010000039.1:0-6883 GCA_043732725.1 Sphingomonadaceae bacterium
GCCGCGGGTGTGGTCGAGAACAAGCCGCCGCTGGCGCATTTCGCTGACGCGGTTAAGCGCGGCATCATTCGCACCTGCCCGATCTGTGATGGCTATGAAGCGATCGGGAAGCGCATTGCGGTGATCGGCAGCGGCGAACATGCCGCCAGCGAAGCGCTGTTCCTGCGGACGTACGCTTCAGATGTGTCGCTACTGTTGATGGCCAGCGATCCGGCCAGTCTGTCTCGAAAGACGCTCGACCAGTTGCAGGCTGCGGCCATCGCTTTGACACATGTTGCTGGCGGGTCGGTTCACGTCGGTGCCGAGGGCTTTACCGAGATCAGCGTCGACGATGGCGGCAAGCACCGTTTCGAACTCGCCTACACAGCGTTCGGGACCACCGCCCAGTCTGTGCTGGCAACGAGCCTCGGCGCACGCGTCGATGACGTCGGTCGGTTGTTCGTGACCGAGCACCAACAGACCTCAATTCCGGGCCTGTATGCCGCCGGTGACGTGGTGCGCGGGCTCAATCAGATTAGTGTTGCCGACGGCGAAGCAGCGATCGCGGCGACAGCAATCCACAATTATCTACCGCGTATTTTCGCACGCGGGCCAATGGTCACCGCCAACAGCTGGACAATAGGCGAGGCCGCCGTTTGAGTAGATTCCGAGTCTGCGAGCGCCGGACAGGACGGCGTAACTTAGGTGTGTCAGCAGAACGGCGGAAGTTCCTTTCCGAGCGCTTCCTGTTCGCTCACGACATATGCCTGTGCGCCCGTTGTGGACGGACTGGATCCTGCTTTTCGCTCACTCCGGGAGTAACGCCATGTCCCAAGATACCATGCTGCAAGCCGCCGTTCTCGCTGAGCTTGTCTGGGAACCCAGCATCATCGCCGGGCACATCGGCGTCACCGCCGACGACGGCGTCGCAACGCTGTCTGGTCACGTCAACTCTTACGTTCAGAAGCAGGCTGCCGAAAGCGCGGCGCGCAGGGTCAAGGGCGTCAAAGCCGTGGTCGAAGAGATCGACGTTCGACTGCCGTTTGATGTCAAGCACGATGACGACGATATTGCGCGCGCCGCTGTCGACCGACTCTCCTGGGACGCTTCGGTGCCGCGCGACGCCGTGAAGGTCAATGTAGCCAAGGGTTGGCTGAAGCTGACTGGTGAAGTTGAGTGGCATTTTCAGAAGGATGCTGCCGAACAGGATGTTCGCGGTCTGACCGGCGTTGTCAGCTTGTCCAACCAGATCTCGATCAAGCCGCGCGCCAACGCCGCCAGGATCGACGAGGGCATCATGCATGCGCTGCATCGTTCATGGTTCGACCCCAAGATGATCAACGTCTCCGTCGATGGTGGCAAGATCAATCTCAGCGGCACGGTCCACAACTGGTCTGATTATGACATCGCCGAAAGCACTGCCTGGGCAGCGTCGGGCGTTTCTGACGTCGACAACAACATTATGGTCGATTGAGGCCGCGATCGGAGATCCTGCGGGGGAAGCGCCCCCGCTCAGCGTTTCGGCCGCTCGCATTTCAGCGACGCCGGGAAGGGAAATCGATTCCAAATGACCATGCCACATCTGAACGGCCGTCACCGCACGACTCTGGACAGCCTTTTTCGTAATCCAGCTTCACACAATATCGAATGGCATGACGTACTTTCGCTGTTGCAGCACATTGGCACTGTCACCGAGCGGCACAATGGCGACTATGAGGTCGCGATCGGTGCTCATGCGATAATTATCGATCGGCCCAAAGGCCATGATCTCGAAGGTGATCAACTCCGGACACTAAGGCATTTCCTGGCCCAGGCCGGAATGTCGCGGGACAATGTCGCAGCGTCGATGCCCGCGCCGGCACCGGCCGCCGGGGACGATGCGACGTGCATCGTCCTCATCGATCACCATCACGCCAAGATCTTCGAGACCCGCCGAAAACATGAAACTGCGGACGCGCCTATCGTCCTGAAGCCGGCCGATGACGACGGCGCTACCAGGCGCGTAACGCATCGGCAGGGCGATGACGATCACGACGGCGGCCATGCATCCGAGGAGACCGCCTATTACGAACGCATTTCTGGCGATCTTGTCCGCGCAACCCGGATTGTCGTGTTGAGCGATGGCCAGGGCCGCAGCAATGCCGGCGACCACCTCGTCGCGTATCTCAAGCGCCACCACAGCGACATCGCGCACCGGATCGTCGCAACGGACAGGGTCGACATCTCCCGGCTTTCCGACGGCCAGACCGTCGAGGCGGGTCTCGCGCTTGTGGGAGCATAGTCGGAAAAGCGACCTGACGGCGACGCTCTTGCTCTAGCCTTGCACCTGAGGGAATTGCTTATGATTGCTGCCGACGCCCCGCCGCTTGCAGCATTGGCGGACGTGCTGAAGGCTGCCGCCGAACCCTTGCCTGCGCTCGACGACCCCGCCTTTGGCGCGGCTTTCGACCGGTTCGCCGGGGCGCGCATCGTCTTGCTGGGGGAGGCGTCGCACGGCACTTCCGAATTCTATCGTGCCCGCGCCGCCATCACCCGTCACCTGATCGAGCGCCATGGCTTTACAATCATCGCCGTCGAGGCGGACTGGCCAGACGCCGCGGCCATCGACCGTCATGTTCGGCAGCGGCCGCACGAGCCGATGTCTTCCACCCCCTTTTCCAGATTCCCGACCTGGATGTGGCGCAACACCGATGTCGACGCGTTCGTCGGCTTTCTGCGCGCTCACAATTCGACGAAGCCTGAGCACGAAAAGGCCGGGTTCTACGGTCTCGACCTCTACAATATGACCGCGTCAATCGCCGCTGTGCTGACCTATCTCGATGGCGTCGATCCAAAGGCCGCTGCTGCGGCGCGGGAGCATTATGCCTGCCTGTCGCCCTGGTCGGGACAGCCGGCCGCCTATGGGCAGGCGGCGCTCGACGAAGGCTATGCCCTTTGCGAAGTGCCGGTAACGCGCATTCTCGTCGATCTGCTCAAGAAGGAGCGGCAATATGCCGAGGCGGACACCGGACGGTTTTTCGATGCGGCCCAGAACGCGCGCCTGGTCGCCGATGCCGAGCGCTATTACCGGGCCATGTATTTCGGCGCCGCCGTGTCGTGGAATGAACGAGACAGGCACATGTTCGAAACGCTGCAGAACATCCTGGCCGAGGCAGGTCCGGCCAGCAAGGCGATCGTCTGGGCGCACAATTCCCATATCGGTGACGCTCGCTTCACCGACATGGGCCGGGAGCGCGGCGAGCTCAACATCGGCCAGTTAAGTCGCGAGGCCTTTGGTGACGATGTGGCCCTGATCGGCTTCGGCACCAACGCAGGTACGGTCGCCGCCGCCAGCGATTGGGATGGGCCGATGGAGGTCAAAACCGTTCGGCAATCCCGCCCCGACAGCTATGAAGCCCTGTGTCACGTGGTCGGCATCGAGCGCTTCCTGCTCGACCTGCGCGCTGGCGAACATGACGACCTCCGTCGCCTTTTGGCCCCGCCCCGGCTCGAACGCTATATCGGCGTCATCTACCGGCCCGAGACCGAACGCTGGAGCCATTACAGTCTCGCGACGCTGCCGGCCCAGTATGACGCCTTCGCGTGGTTCGACGAAACGCACGCGGTGAAGCCGCTGCCGACGATTGTCACAACCGGCGAGGACGAAACCTATCCTTTCGGGCTCTGACCTGTTGCCCTTACTCCCCTCGGATTGGTCATATGGCTGTCAGCGTCTGCGTATTTTCGAGCCGCAAACCCTGGGCGGCTATTCGGACTGCATCGTTGTGCGCGAGCGCTTCGTGGTCAAAATTCCAGAAGGCGCCGACCTGGCGACGACGGCGCCATTGTTGTGTTCCGGGGTTACTACTTTTTCTCCGATGCAGCATTGGCCGCTGGGTACAGGGCAGCGCTTTGCGGTGATCGGGCTTGGCGGCCTTGGGCACATGGCGCTCAAGCTTGCCGTCCATCGCGGCGCCGAGGCGACCGTCTTCACGACCAGCGCAGACAAGGCCAAGGATGCCTTTGCCATAGGCGCCAAGGACGTCGTCGTCTGGCATCCGGCGGCAAGCGATCCGATTTCCCTTGTCTCGGAACTGGCAAACCGGTTCGACTTCATGCTGTCGACCATTCCCGTTCGATGTCTCACCGTTTCTCCCACTGCTCCGTCAGGACGGCACCTTGGTAAACGTCGGCGCGCCCGGGGCGATTGCCGGGGTTGCCGGCGGCGCAGGTTGGGCCCAGCGCCGCTCGATCGCAGGGGTATATCTTCCGTTATTGTCGCGATGCGGCTGGGGTGTGGCGCACTGCCGGCTGACGATGACGCGCACACTCCTATTGCCCTGAAATGCCTTCCGACACGGGTCACAGCGAGTGAGGTCGAAACCTATCCGTCCGGGCTCTGAGGTTCGCCTCCAGACGGCCATCGAACAACGTGTCGCCCTGCTACAACGGCGAACCTGCAAAGAGCGCTCGAGCATTATTGCGCGAGAGGCAATACGTGAACCAGCGCCTAGCCCGACACCCGCAGGGCAGGTTCGGCAACCGCGCAGGCCGGTGCGCGCTTCCGCGGGTCGACTGGGTAGATTCCGATTCTGTCGTGAAACAGCTTTCCGGTGAAGGGTCGGGCGCAACCGAATATAGGAGGCCTCCGCATGGGCCAGCTTCGCACCGCCAACCATAATCACCGGCGCGCCATGCGCCGCGCCGTTCGCACTGCCGCCGCCGCGGCCGCCGCGCCCTTGGGAAAACCGAAACCATGAGCGCCAGAATCGACGAATTCTGCGATTCGATGCAGACGGCGCTTGACGGTATCGAGGCGCGTGCAGAAGGTGCCAAGGCGGATATCGCTGCGGCCCGGCAGGATGGCGTCGACGCCTTCGACCGTAAGCTCCACGCCGCCGAACAGGCCGTTGCGGACCAACGCGACCGGGTCGAGGCCGCTGGCACCAAGGTCAGCAATTGGGTCGACGGCGAGTCAGGGCCCGGCGACGCCGCGATGCGGGGCTGGCGAGACAATATGGAGAGAGGCAGGTTGCTGATGCACGCCGATCTCGCCGAAGCCAGCGCCCATTCGTCGATGATCATTGCCGATGCCGCCATCGCCGACGCAGCGCTGGCGACCTATCAAGCGATCGCCGCGCGCCGGCATGCAGCGACCGTTGCCACGCCCTGAGGAGCCTCGATGACGACCACAACCCCAACCCGTAGCCTGTTCGATTCGATCACGGTCGGTGACCTGCATCTCGCCAATCGGATCGTCATGGCACCATTGACCCGCAACCGCGCCGGGCCCGGTTTGGTGCCGGGGCCGTTTGCAGCGGAATATTATGCCCAGCGCGCCAGCGCCGGCCTGATCATCGCCGAAGCCACCCAGGTGTCGGCGCAGGCGCAAGGCTATTCCGACACGCCGGGTTGCTACACTGATGCACAGGTCGCGGGATGGAAGGTCGTCACCAACGCAGTCCATGCCAAGGGCGGGGTGATCTTCCTCCAACTCTGGCATTGTGGCCGCATCTCGCACACGGTGTTCCAACACGGAGAGCCGCCCGTCGGCCCATCGTCGCTGCGCGCCAACGCCAAGACCTTTGTCGCGCGAGAAGGCTTTGTCGATGTTTCGGCACCGCGGGAGCTGCACCTCGAAGAAATTCCGGGCATCATCGCCGATTTCCGCCGTGCGGCGCGCTGCGCCATCACCGCCGGCTTCGATGGTGTCGAAGTTCACGGCGCACATGGCTATCTGCTCGATGCGTTCCTGCGCGATGGCACCAACAAGCGCACCGACGCTTATGGCGGATCGTTCGCAAACCGCAGTCGGCTGCTGGTCGAAGTCACCGCCGCCATCGCCACCGAGATCGGCGCCGGCCGAACGGGCATACGCCTGTCCCCGGTCTCGACCGCCGGCGATTCCGTGGACAGCAATCCGCAGGGTTTGTTCGACCATGCCGTGACGGCACTCGACGCACTTGGCCCCGCCTATATCCATGTCGTCGAAGGCGATACTGGCGGAGCACGGGACAATCTGCCGTTTGACTATGCGGCGCTGCGCAAACGCTTTCGCGGTATCTGGATGGTCAACAACGGCTTTGGCCGCGCCATGGCGATCGATGAGATCGCCAGTGGTCGTGCCGACCTCGTCTCCTTCGGCAGGCCGTTCATTGCTAATCCCGATCTTGTGCGGCGGCTGCGCGAGGATGCGCCGCTCAACGCGCTGCTGGGCCGTGAGACGCTCTATGGCGGCGGTGCGCATGGCTACACCGATTATCCAACGCTTGACGAAGTAGCCGAGCCGGCAGTGACTGCCTTGCCGGCGACGGCCTGATCATGATGTCGCAGCTTAGCTTATTTGCCGGGCCTGTTGAGCACCGTATCGGCCTTTGTATCAATCCGCTCGGCTTCGGCCTGAACACGCGGCGCGACCACTCTCTCATCGGCCCTAGGCGACTTCGCGCTCTCGCGCGGAACGATTAACGAGCGTCCGCTAACGGCCTCCCGCGCCGCAAAGCGGCCGGGCCGCAATCCACCAGAATCACCGTGAAAGCAGCCGGTCCGCGCACTACCAATAACGGTAACTGCCCAGGTTCGCGGGTTTGGCTATGCCAGCGTCAGCGTTTTTGCGAGTTTGTCCAGGTTTTGTCTGAGGGCGTCGATGATGTTCCAGCCCTGTTTTCTAGCGGTGGAGAGGAAGCCACGGATGGTGGCGAATTCGACCGCACCCTCGATCGAGCGGAAGCCGCCGGAGATTTTCATGCGCAGCTTCATCATGCGCAGATCGCGTTCGGCCTGGTTGTTGGTGAAGGGCACGGCAGGATCGCGCAGGAAGCGCAGCATGTCGTCGCGACGCGTCAGGAACCGCAGCAACAGATTATGTCCGGTTCGCCGCGGCGCGCGGCCCCGGGTTTTACCGCCGCGTTTCGCCGGGGCCCGC
>JAYTHJ010000040.1:0-19399 GCA_043732725.1 Sphingomonadaceae bacterium
CGGTCGCTGCGGGCCGCCGTCGACCTGTCGCTGCTCGGCGAGAACACCCTGGCCGTCGACTGCGACGTCCTGCAGGCCGACGGCGGCACCCGCACCGCGGCGATCTCGGGCGCATGGGTGGCGCTGCGGCTGGCGGTCAACGGCGTCATGACGAAGCACAACCTGACGCTCGATCCGCTGACGGCGCAGGTTGCGGCGGTCAGCTGCGGCTTCCACCAGGGCCAGGCGGTACTCGACCTCGACTATGTCGAAGACTCCGCCGCCGAGACCGACGCCAACTTCGTCCTTGTCTCGGGCGGCGCGATCGTCGAGGTGCAAGCCACCGCCGAGGGCGCACCCTACGACGAGGAAGGGCTGCTCCGGATGCTGCGGCTGGCGCGGATCGGGTGCGGTGATATCTTCGCGACGCAGCTGAAGGCTGTCGCTGGCTGATGATGCGCCGCCTCGTCCCCGGCCGGCTGGTGCTGGCGACGCATAATCCGGGCAAGGTGCGCGAGATCGGCGCGCTGCTGGTGCCATATGGCATGGACGTGGTCGCGGTGGGCGACCTTGGGCTGCCCGAGCCGGCGGAGACCGAGGACAGTTTCGCCGGTAATGCGCTGATCAAGGCGCGGGCCGCGGCTGCCGGATCGGGTCTTGTCGCGCTCGCCGACGACAGCGGGCTGTGCGTCGCGGCGCTGAACGGCGCACCGGGAGTATACACCGCCGACTGGGCCGAGACGCCGGGCGGACGCGATTGGTTGCTGGCGATGCGCAAGGTCGAGGACCGGCTCGCGGCGCTTGGGCCGGAGGTGTCGCGCGCGGCCTACTTCGCTTGCACGCTGGCGCTGGCGTGGCCCGACGGCGAGACTGCGGTGTTCGAGGGGCGCTGCTCGGGAATATTGGTCTGGCCCCCGCGGGGCGACCGCGGCTTCGGCTATGATCCGGTGTTCGTCGCCGACGGCATGACGCAGACATTCGGCGAGATCACACCCGAGGCGAAGCACGCCGTGAGTCACCGGGCGCGGGCGTTCGAGAAGCTGGTAACGGCGTGTCTCGGGTGATGCCTGTTCCTTCGCTGCAGCATGGTGCGCTGCGGCCTGCTCTACTGACTTCCGACGCTCAGCTCCTCGCGGTCTACATCCACTGGCCGTTCTGCGTCTCGAAATGCCCCTATTGCGACTTCAACAGCCACGTCCGCGCCCACATCGACGAGGCGGCATGGCGCGACGCGCTGCTGGCCGACCTCGCCTACGAGGCCAGCCGGACACCTGGGCGTACCGTCGGCAGTATCTTCTTCGGCGGCGGCACCCCTTCGCTGATGGCCCCCGCGACGGTCGCCGCGCTGATCGCGGCGGTGGGCAGCCTTTGGCGGCTCGATCCGCACATCGAGATAACGCTCGAAGCCAATCCGTCGAGCGTCGAGGCGGCGCGGTTCGCCGGCTTCGCGACCGCAGGCGTCAACCGCGTCTCACTCGGGATGCAGGCACTCGACGATGCGGCACTGAAAGCACTCGGGCGCCCGCACGACCTCGCCGAGGGGCTGGCAGCACTCGACATTGCGCAGCGGCAGTTCGCGCGCGTCAGTCTTGACCTGATCTACGACCGGCCCGGGCAGACGGTGGCGGCATGGGAGCAGGAACTTGCGCGAGCGCTGAACTTCGGCACCGAACATCTGTCGCTGTACCAGCTGACTATCGAGCCGGGGACGCGCTACGCGACGCTGCATGCCAAGGGCGAGCTGGTGCTGCCGGTCGAGGACATCTCCGCCGACCTGTTCGAGCTGACCGCGGCGATGACCGGGGCCGTCGGCCATCCGGCGTATGAGGTGTCGAACCACGCCGCTGCCGGTGCCGAAAGCCGCCACAATCTCGCCTACTGGACCTATGCCGACTATATCGGGGCTGGCCCCGGCGCGCACGGCCGCCGCGCGGGCGAGGCGACGATGAGGCACAAAAAGCCCGAGAACTGGCTGCGCGCGGTCGCCGCTAACGGTCACGGCATCGTCGAGTCGAGCATCCTAACCCCGGTCGAGCGCAGTAGCGAGGCGCTGCTGATGGGGCTGCGGCTGACCGGCGGGATCGATGCCGTTCAATTCGAAGCACGTACGGGTCGGCCCTTGCTCGCGAGCCTCGACCAGCGCGGGTTGGGCCGGATGCTCGAGCTCGGCCTCATTGAAAGCGATGCGCGCGGGGTGCGGTTATCCGCGACCGGGCGCCCGCTACTCAACGCCGTACTCGCCGAGCTGGCCTAGCGCGAGAATGTCCGCGGCGCGGCGTCGACCGTGCCGCTGCCGACCTGCTGGACCTCGAGTGCGCGCTCGGCGATGCCGTTGCCGCTGAACCGGAACGCGCCGTCGATGCCGGCATAGCCTTCGGGAGTCGCGAGCAGGACGCGCGGAAACGCCTGCCCGGCGGGCCAGCTACCGGCGACGCTGTTGACCAGCAGCACCGCGTCGTAGCCTAGGCTCGCCAGCCGCGACGGCGTGCCGCCGAACTTGCCGCGGTAGCGCCCCGCCAACTGGCCGAACTTCTCGTCGGGAACCGAGGCGAAGAGCGCACCGTGCAAGGCGCGCGAGGCGCGCACCGTTGGCTCGTTGTTCCACAGCTCGGTGCCGAGTAGCATGACGCTGCCCGCGGGCACGCCGAACTGGACCAATCCCGGCACGATCGCCGCGGCGACGTTCGGCCCGTCGGCGATCAGCAGCGCCTGGAAGCCCACCGGCGGGAGCTTGCCTGCGACGGCAACGACGCTCCCATCGGGCCGCAGAACCGCCTTTCTGGAGCCGCTCGCTTTGCGTGCATCGAAATTGGTGGCCGTCCTTACGGCGGCGAGCAGTTTGGCAGGCTCGCGGGTGTAGGTCGTGACCGCGACCGTCTTGCCGCCGCTGGCTTCGACGGCGCGCAGGAAGGCAGTGGCGGCGCGCTGGCCGTAGACACCGGCGGGGACAAGTGCGGCGAAGCGCTCGACGCCGCGGCCGCGGGCGTAAGCGACGACGCGCGCGATCGACTGGCCGGGTTGGAAGCCCATCACGAAGACGCCGTCGCCAGCGAGCGCGGCATCGTTCGAGAAGCTGATAATCGGGATGCCCTGCGGCGCAGCGACGGCGGTGGCGGCGCGAACGTCGGCGGCGAGCAGCGGTCCAAGGAACAGCCGTGCGCCGTCGGCCGCCGCCTTGCTCGCCGCCGCCGCCGCGCCGGTCGCGGCGGTATCATAGACGCGCAGGTTAATGCGGCTGTCACCGGTGTCGAGCAGCGCCAGGTTGGCGGCATTGGCGATCGACTGGCCGACCGCGGCATTGGCTCCGGTCAGCGGGACCAGCAGCGCGACGCGGTTCCGCGCTGCGACCGGCGGCGCTACTGGTGGCGGCGCGACGACGACCCGCGGTGGCGGCGCGACGACTGCGATCGGACGATGCGGGGCCGATGTCGTGCAGCCCTCGAGCGCGAGCAGCCCGATCAGCGCGCCCCGGCTCCATGACCAACGCGATAAGCGCACCGCAAACAGCTGGCGAGTTCGCGGCAGTTGGCCAGATTGCAGCAGTTGCGTAGGCCGCGGCCTCCGGTTCATGATCGGCATATGTTATCCCTCCCCCAAGCCGCGCGCACCGAGCCCCCGGGGCTGTACATCGTCGCGACCCCGATCGGCAATCTCGGCGATCTATCGCCGCGCGCCGCAGCGGTGCTGGCGCAAGCCGGGTTGATCGCCGCCGAGGATACGCGCGTCACAGCCAAGCTGCTGGCGCACATCGGCGTCAAGGTCCCGATGCAACCCTATCACGATCATAACGCCGATGCCGTGCGCCCGCTGCTGTTGGAACGTAGCCGCAACGAGGTCGTCGCGCTGGTCTCGGATGCTGGGACACCGCTGATCTCCGATCCCGGTTACAAGCTCGTGCGCGAAGCGCAGGCGGCGGGGCTCAACGTCGTCACCGTACCAGGGCCGTGCGCGGCGATCGCGGCGCTGACGCTAGCCGGGCTGCCGACCGACCGCTTCCTGTTCGCCGGCTTCTTGCCGGTCAAGGCAGGCGCGCGCGACACCGCGATCGACGAGCTGGCGAACCTGCGCGCGACGCTGGTGTTCTACGAGTCGGCCGGGCGGACCGCGGCGACGCTCGCCGCACTGGCGCAACGACTCGGCGTCCGCGAAGCGGCGGTCGCGCGCGAGCTGACCAAGAAATTCGAGGAGACGGTCTGCGGCGACCTTACGACGCTGGCGGCACGCTATGCCAGGCAGTCGCCGCGCGGCGAGGTTGTCATCGTTATCGGGCCGCCGTCGACGACGCCCGCCGCCAACGCGGAGACGCTCGATGCGGCGCTGGCCCGCGCAATGATTGGCCGGCCGCTCAAAGAAGCCGTCGGCGATGTCGCCGCGGGGCTCAATCTGCCGCGCAAGGCGGTCTATGCCCGCGCGTTGGCGCTGCGCGACGGCGAGACATGACGGCGCGCTCCCCCGTCGCACGGCTGGCGGCGGATCGCCGCGGGCGTCATGCCGAAACCATCGCCGCGTGGTGGCTGCGGCTACACGGCTACCGCATCGTCGCGCGGCGAGTAAGGACGCGCGTCGGCGAGATCGATCTCGTTGTCTGGCGCGGCAAGCTGCTGGCGTTGGTTGAAGTGAAAGCGCGCAACCGGCTCGACAATGCGCTCGCGGCGCTCCATTCTGGTGTCGTGCTGCGGGTCGCTGCAGCCGCGAACGCGTTGACGGAGCACTGCGGCCGCGGCTGTACAACGTTTCGAATCGACGCGGTGATTATCGTCCGCGGGCAATGGCCGCGGCATTACCGCGATGTCTAGCGAGGAGAGTGAGCATGGACCGCAAGCTCGAAACGATCGGATTGCTCGACGATAGCGCGATCGACCTCGGCGAGGCGGCGCTGTTGCTGGCCGCCCCCGACCATCCCGATGCCGACCTCGAGGCCATCCGCGCGCGACTGACCGGCATGGTGCTGCGGCTGCAGCGCGACGGCGCGGGCTGTGACGAGCCGCCGGCGCAGGCGCGACTGCTGACCAGCCTGATCGCGCACGACGAAGGCTTCACGGGCGACAGCGACAGCTACGACGACCCCGCCAACGGCGATCTGATCGCGCTGTTCGAGCGCAAGCGCGGCCTGCCGGTGCTGCTGTCGATCGTCTACGTTGCGCTCGCCCGCCACCTCGGCTGGGAGGCCGACCCGCTTGGTATCCCCGGGCACGTCGTCGTCCGCATCGGCGGGGAGACGACGTCGCAGCTGATCGATCCATTCGATCACGGACGATTGCTAGGCCCGGACGGGCTGCAGTCGGTGCTGACCCGGGCGCTCGGCAGCACGGCGATGATCGAGTCCGAGCATCTGGTCCCGCTGAGCAACCGCGCCGTGCTGGTGCGCCTGGTTGCCAACCAGGCGACGCGCGCGCGCCGCGGCGGCGACGTCGAGCGCGCGCTGACGCTGCACGAGCGCATGACGTTGCTCGCGCCGGGCTTCACCGGCCTGTGGTGGGAACGCGCTCGCCTCGAACAGCTGCTCGGGCGAGTTGGCGCGGCGCGCGCCTCGCTCGGCGCGATGCTCGAAACGACGCGCGAGCCGGTAGTGCGCACACGCATCCGGGCGGCGCTCGAGGCGCTAGCACGGAGTACGAGCTGAGCGGCGGTGCGCGAGGGCTGGCCGTCGCGCGCCCGTGGAAGTCTCACGATCGGAGCGGCGGAGGTTCAAGCTTCGAGGTATTCGTTGATACGATCAGGCAGACGCCGGTCCGCAAAGAGCGTGCCCGTCTCGATCAGGATACGTTGACAGTGCAGCTGGTCTGCCAATTAGCGATCTAGAGGAATGTCGTTTTTGTCGAAAACGGGTTTTCCATGGTGATCGCCGTGCTGAACTCAACGCCCATGCGCAGGTTGGATGACCCCCATAAAAGGGCATCCGGACCGCTCTATGGCCGCTTGGCGACTCTTCCAACCTCCGGTTCGGTGCGCGGCGGAGACGTCGTAAATGCCGCGCCAAGCTGCAAGAATAGGATCGTCGGTCTGTGTGGTCCGTCACGCGCGTTAGATCGTGCAGCATAACCGCGTCGCCAATTTCCTCTCCCGATGTCGGCCGATGGATCTCAATCGAACGAAGCTTTATTCGAATACGGTCTTCTGGCCATGGAGCGCTGGGATCGTCCGTAGGATCGCCATCCGTCGCTAGCTGCAACACAAGGTCGAAATAGACGGGAGCCTTTCGGAGGCGGTCTTCCAAATCTTCGAAAAGAGAGGTTGCCGACTTCGATTGTAATTCCTCCACGGTCTGCGAGGCAGCGCCGGCAACAGGCATCCAGTGATAGCGGCCGCATACTCTCGCCGGCTCGATTTACAAAGCGGAAGGCGTGGATGGGGTGGTACGGGGTTTGTGCAAAGCTGGCAGCAGCAGGCGTGCTCCTCGCGGCCACAAAGGCGGGCACGAGCCAAGGACGCTCTTTGAAAAATCGCTGCACTTTCTCGATATCTTGAATTCCAGTGGCTTCGTCAGGCATACTCGCTGTAAGTAGTTCAATGAATTCGTCAGGATGGCGGGCAACGAAGAGTGGGATCGGCAAAGCAATGATGTCGGTTACGGTGCCGTCCTCAAGACAGAAGTTTTACCGCCATCGAGGTGGTATTTGCTGGACGGAAGGGATAGCCCGCTGGAGCATTCGAAAATCGGACCGTCGCAGAGACAGGTTCCCCCTGGAATTGAGCTGCCCGACTCAACTTTGCTGCCTCGCCAGAGGCTATGAAAATAGCGGCATAATACCCGCCGGAGGCGTAAACGCTGCCGTAGCCTGCGTGGAAGCTCGAGAAGTTTTTCTGAATGAGGTCAACGAGTTCTGCAGAACGATAGTACTGGCCATTGTTCATTATGATTTGTTCGTCGCATAGAAGCTTATTGATAAAATCGGCTGGTGCAAATGACTTCGTGCAGTTTACCAGTTTACCGGCGTCGACTTCGCCAGCTTCGGTTTGATCGGACAGTTTGGATTATCGCCCATGGCAAGGTTTCAGGTGCTGACGCTGGTCTTGAGAACGACCGGATTAAACGTCTGGAACGGCTGCTCGCGCTGCTTATTGCGCGCGTCGATATCTTGGGAGAGTTTGATCAGTCCCTGCTGTTAGCGCTCGAATGCGGCGACAGCCTGTTCCTTGTGCTGGTCCAAAAAGAGATGGCTGTAGTCACCAATCATCGCCAGCTGACCCATTTGCGTGAGCGCGGCAAGGTTCAACACCTGTACGGTGGCTTGAACGTCGGACATCTGTGTGCCCGCTCTGATCTTGCAGGTGATGAAATCCGGATCGAGAAGATACGGCACCACCGCGCCGACCTGGCCGTGCATGCCGGTCACCACGAACATGAACTCGGTGATCAGATCGACGACTTGGCGGGCCGTATTAAGCGGCCCCAGCCCGAGCGTTGGTGCCGACTCGATGATCGCCTGCCACCTGGCCCGGACGGCGGCTTCTTGGACCACGCTCTCGCCGGGGAAGAAAATATCGAGGTAATCCTGAGCGTAGGTTTGCAGAACCTCGTAGAGCGCCAACCCGTCCATCGCATAAGGATAGCTGTCGCCAAGGCCCGCCACCCGTTTCGCCGCTATCACCTGCGGGAAGCTTTGCAAGCGCATCGTCTCGACGCCCCGAAGCAGACAGCGGTATAGTCCGGCGTAGGTAAACCCAAACAGTCGATGCGCAACGCCGCCCTCGGGTACCAGCATCAGGCCGGCGTCGATGTTGACGTCAACCGCGCCGAAGCCAAACGGTTTAAGCGGGCGACGCAGCGGGCGCTCCTGAGGCAGCTGCTCGCGAGTAACCGTCACCAACAGATTGGATCCGAGAAAGTGGGTCGCCCCCAGATGATCGGCGATTGTTACGCCAGCGAACAGTGCGCAACGCCAGCGCCACTTTGCGTCGTCCCAGGAAGCGTCGCCGGGATGACGATTGCGGTCGTCGTGCGAGGTGTAGACGCGCAGCAGCGTCCGATCTGCCCCGAAGTCGGCGCATGCACCATAAGGCTCCAGCTCCGGGCGCACCACGAACGCGCTCATCCAGGTCATGTCCAGCGCATAGGCAGCGCCGTCCGGATCGGCGTCCACCGGCTCCAGCCGGTGAGCGCCCAGCCCCTGGAACGCCATCAGCGCCTTGGTCCGATCCGAAGTAACGTTGGTCCATCGCACCGGCGGCGGCAGAAGCGCTTCGAACTGCGAGGCGATCTTCGCGGACGCCAGCTCCGGCGATGCCCAGGGTTCGGCCTCGTCGATCAGCGGCAGCGACCGCAACGCCCAGAACAGAGCTTTCTTGACGAATGGAATCTTATCGCCGCCTTCATCCAGCGCCCGCACCGCGAGAATGCCCGGGATCACGACGATCTTCTCCAGCCGCCCCTGCAGCGTGGGAACAGCCGCGGCCGAAGGCCCCTATGGAGTCCATTGAAGAACCCTCTCGCGGACCCTCGACACCATGGCGCGGGTATGTTGATCGGCACGTCGCAGCGGAATCGCCGACGTCTCCGAATCCAACGAAGCGGCCAGCTGCTGTTGCTCCTCTTTGTAGAGAGCGGCTACCGCATCGCCTTAGCGCATCTTTGTCATCATGGTCTCACTTCTTCGAATATACAGGTCGCGAGGAGTCGAACCACTCGCCGCGAGAATACCAGGATCGCTGACGCGTAAGTAGGCTAGCGAAGCTCGTCCGCTTGAACTTTCCCGTTCCCGGAGTGCCACAGCCTGCGTTAACAAACCAATTCGCTGAGGCGGTGCTACGACGCTTCACCCAGCCCTGAGCGGCGACATCTGACGTCGCCGTTCTTCAGCTGAAAGCGGACCGTCACAGACTTCTTACTGTCACCAGTCCCTGATCCATCAGACCCGATCATTGCCAGCAAGCATCAGCAGGCCGTTTCGATTGCGAGCCGCACCGGGTGATTGCAAACGCAGGGCCGTGGACCGCGAACTGCACTTCGCACCCGGTGTTAGCCCATTTGAGCCGGACGGCGCTGGCGACGAGCACAAGGCGGCGAGCCTTTGAAACCATGCCCCGCTTGCCAGCACCGCCTGCGGGTGCTTTGAACGCGGTCGCTGCCCATAAAGGCCTCCAAATGTCGCTTGCCGTCGCGGTCCAGATGGACGCTATCGAGACCGTCGCTATCGCGGGCGACTCGACGTTTGCGATCATGCTCGCGGCGCAGGCGCGCGGGCACCGGTTATGGCACTATCTCGCCACCGATCTGACCTACGACAGCGGCCGGGTGCGGGTGCGGGCGCGGGCGCTAAGCGTGCAGCGCGTCGCCGGCGAGCATTTCTGCTGGACCGGCGAGCCGGTGATGCTCGATCTCGGCAACGACACCGATGTCGTGCTGATGCGGCAGGATCCGCCGTTCGACATGGCGTATATTACCGCGACGCACCTGCTCGAACGCGTCGCCGCCGAGACGCTGGTGGTCAACGACCCGGCATCGGTGCGCAACGCGCCGGAAAAGCTGTTCGTGCTCGACTATGCCGAGCTGATGCCGCCGACGCTAGTGACCCGGCGGCTCGATGAAGCGGCGGACTTCCGCACCGCGCACGGCGAGATCGTCGTCAAGCCGCTATACGGCAACGCCGGCTCGGCGGTGTTCCATATCGGCAGCGGCGATGCCAATCTCGCGGCGCTGGTCGAGCTGTTCAACACCGTGTGGCGCGAGCCGTTCATGGTGCAGAAGTTTCTGCCCGATGTCAGTGCCGGCGATAAACGTATCGTGTTGGTCGACGGCGTCGTCGCGGGGGCGATCAACCGGTTGCCTAAGGCTGGCGAGATCCGGTCGAATCTCGCCGCCGGCGGGGCGGCGTTCGCCACCGAACTGTCGGCGCGCGAACACGAGATTTGCGCGCGACTCGGCCCCGAACTTAAGCACCGCGGGCTGATCTTCGTCGGCATCGACGTCATCGCGGGCTACCTGACCGAGATCAACGTCACCTCGCCGACCGGCATCGTTGCGATCGATCGGTTCAACGGCACCGACACCCCGGCGCTGATCTGGACGGCGATCGAAGCGCGGCTGCAGTCGCGCACGGCGCCGGTCGTCTGACTCAATGAGCACGACCATCAGCATGCCGCGCCGGGCGATTATCTATTTTGCGCTGGCGTTCGTTGCCGTGCTGACGGCGCTGCTGTTGATGCACGGCCGGGTATGGCCCAGCCGGGTTCACGACATCGATCTGCCGACTGCAGCGGGGCGCGCCAATCGTTTGCTCGCTGTCTATGTCCACGACAGCGGCGAGCCGCCGGTGCATTTCATCGCCGCCGGGGCGATCGGCTATGCCGATGGCTGGGAATTCGCGTGGCGCTACCGCCCGTGTCCTGAAATCGCCGCGCTAAAGATATTTATCGGCAAGTCGGGAAGCGCGACCTACTCGGCGCTTCCCGATTGTACGCCCCGGCGCGGTTACGCGGTCAGCCCCAGTACGATCTAGGCCGCCCGGGAGACCGCACGGCTGCTACTTCAGGTGCTGCGCCAGATATTTGTTCATCTCGAACATTGTGCACTTGTCGCGACCGAAGACCTTCTTGAGCTTGTCGTCGGCGAGGATCTCGCGCTTGTCGGCGGGGTTCTGCAAATTGTGCGCGCGGATATATTCCCACACCTTGCTGACCACTTGACCGCGCGGCAGCATGCCCTTGCCGACGATTTCGGCGAGCTCGGGCGATGGCGTCAGCGGCTTCTGCAGCGCATTGGGCTTGTCGCCGGGAGCCGGCGGTGCGACCGTCTTGGACGTCTTTGCCGCAGGCTTCTCGGCTGCCGCCTTCGCGGGCGCCTTTGTAGTGGCCGCGGCCTTCGGTGGTGTCGCCATTGATATCCCCTGCCCTGAGTGAGTTTGTTTAACCGGTGCCTGCCGACTATGTTCCGGCGTCGCATGCTTACGCGCTTTACCGGTTGACGCAATCGCCAGCTTTGCGCTTCGGTCGACAGCGCCGCACGGTCAGCCGTGACCGACGCCCTAGAAAGCGCGCCGTGCCCGCACCAGCCACGTGCGCGGCGCGGCCAGATAGGTATAGCCGAGTAGCGCTGACTGCCCAGCCGCCTTGTCGAAACAGTTGTTGCACTCGAGCGCCAGCGTCCAGTTATTGTCGTCGGTCTTCATGATCAGCGCCGCGTTGACGAGCGCATAGCCGGATACACGCGAGCCCCGCAGCCCAAGCAGATTGGCGCTCTCGATGTCATAGCGCGACCGGTAGCTGACGTTTGCCGTCGGCTCGAGGATGATACCCGCGGCGGGAATCGGATAATCGTAAGCAGCACCGCCCGACAGCGTCACCTCGGGCGACCGCACCGGGCGTACGTCCAGCATCGCCAGCGCCGCGGTGCCACCCCGATAGGTCGCATGCTGATAGCCGAAATCGGCGAACAGGCTGACCCGCGCTACCGGTTTTGCAGTCAGTTCGAGTTCGGCCCCGCGGCTCCGCACGCCGATATTCCGCGTCGCGAACACCGGCAGTCCGCCAGCCGATGTCGCCGCAAACGTCGCTGTCGGCACCTGATCGTTGTTGGCATCGAGCCAGAAGCCGCGCAGGTTGGCGCGCAGCCGGTGGTCGAACAGCTCGGCCTTGGCGCCGGCCTCGTAGCTCCAGACCGTCTCGGGAGCATAGCGCAGCAACCCGCCCGGTGTTGTACTGCGGGTATCCCAGCCGCCCGACTGGAAACCGCGCGTCGCGGTGGCGAACAGCAGCACGGCGGGCAACTGATACGACACCGCGACATGCGGCGACCACTGATGACTATTCTGCAACGTCGGAATTGCGACTGCGACGCCGCCGGTCGCGGCAACGAGATTGCCGCCGTTGAAGCAATCGGCGGTTTGCGGTGTCACCGCACACTGCGCGCGATTGTCCGCGAGACCGAGGTTGAGCCGCTCGTCGGTATAGCGCACGCCGCCGGTGACGGTCAGCGCCGCAAACGGATGCACGTCGACCTGCGCATAGCCCGCGGTCGAGCGGATGTCGGTGTAGAGCCGCCGGTCGGCGAGCAGCACCGGCGTGCCCGCGCCGGGGCCGCCGAGGTTAGCCGCATCGGCGACATCGGCGCGGTCGTGCTGCTCGTAATAGCTGCCGCCCGCGATGTAATCGAGCCCGCCGCCGAACAACGAGCCGCTGAACCGCACGTCCTGCGCGAATTGGCGGGTACCGCTGTCGTCGGCGCGGACATAGCCGACCGGGTACCCCGCTACCGGCGGCAGCGGCTGCCCTGCTGCCGCGAAGCCGGCGCGGCCATCGGCAAAGTCGAGCGCATAGCGCTGCCTGAAGTCGACGACACCGGTGATCAGGTTGAGCTTGAGGTTGTCGCCGCGCCATTCGATGTTCGAGGTGTACAACAACGTGTCGGTGTAATTCTGCAGCCCGAAGTTGGCCTTGCGCCCAGTGACGCCGAGCGCCGCAAGCGGGCTTGGGTGCGCGGCGTTGTAATCCTTGCGCAGTCCGGTCGACGCGAAGCGTCCGTTGCACTGCGTCGGTTGCGCTGGATCGCAGGTGAAATCGAGCAGGTTTTCGGCGTTGTCGCGCATGTAGGCGAGCGACGTATTCCAGCTTAGCCGGTCGGTGAGTTGCAGCCGCGCCGCGCCGCGCAGTCCCGCGGCATCGCTATCGTTGTTGCGCTGGCCGGTGATGCGATTGCGGACGTAGCCCGTATCGGACTGGTGATAGCCCGACAGCTTGACCGAGAGGATAGCCCCCAACGGGATGTCGACCGAACCGCGCACCTCACCAAGCGCGAACGAGCCATAACCGCCCTCGATGTAGCCGGCGAGCAGATCGCCCGGCTGGTTGAGCGTGACGTCGACCGCCCCCGCGGCGGTGTTGCGGCCGAGCAGCACGCCCTGCGGCCCGCGCAACACGGCGATGCGGTCGAGGTCGAACAAGCCGAAACTGTTGGCGCTGGCGGGCGCGAGATAGATGCCGTCAACGAATGTTCCGACCGCGGGCGAGAAGCCCGGTGCGGTTTCGGCGTTACCGAGGCCGCGCAGATAATAGAGGTTGGCCGAGCCGACGCCTGGAGTGCTGACCTCGACCGTATTGGGGACGAAATCACCGAGGCCGCGCGTCGATCGCTGCTCGCGCCGGTCGAGGTCGGTAAGGCTGAGCGAGGTGATCGCCGCCGGGGTAGCCGGCGTCGCGGCGGGCGGCAGCTTGGGCGAGGCTGCCGCTGCCGCGGCGATATCGGCGGGCCGTAGCGGCGTGGCCGGCGCAGCAGCACTATCGGCCGGCGGCGCTGCTGCTGCCGGAGTTGCCGTCCCCGGTGAAGCTGGCGCTGCCGGCGGCAAAGCTTGCGGCGCGCTCGCTGAAGCACTTGATGGCGGCGATGTCTGGCCGAATGCCGCAAGCGGCACGATCGCCGCGAGACTTGCCGTCGCGAGCGCGGCACGACGGCCACTGGTTCGCATCTTTTTTTCCTCGACTGATACCGCCAAGCCGTTGTCGCACTCGGAGCCGTCGCGCAACCCGGTTTCGCTGAAAAGGATGCGCGCCCCTTGCCCGCGTGCGGCAGGCAGTGCCGCTTCTTTCAGAGATCAAGGCGAAAGATGGGCAAAACCGGTGAAACCGGTTGCACGACGAGATGCAAAGCACGCCGGGGCCGTCGAGGCGTGCTTCCAAAATCGGTGAAATTGGTGACACGTCGGCAGTAACGACGCCGTTTCGACCACTGCAACCGACATTTGAAAAGGTCGCGCGGCGCTATGGCGCAAGCCAGATATATTGCGTGGGCCTGTCACCATCGACTCTCTATAACCGTATAGGCCCGCTTGCTAATTCGGGATCAGGCGTGGATTGGCAATTGCGTTGATCGAGACTAAGGGGTGCTGCCATGACGGATAACGCCTCAGGCGGCCCAGCCTTTCTGCTGATCACCGCCCGCATCGGCGATCAAGCCAAGCTCGCGGCTTATGATGCCGCGCTCTCCGCATCGGGGTTATACGCGGCGCACGGCGGCCAGATAGTCTTTGGCGGCCAGCCAGCCAACCGCGTCGAGGGCTGGCCCGACGGTGTCGGCGCGGTGTGCGTCCGCTTCTCGTCGCGGACCGCCGCCGAGAGCTTCTGGTTCTCGGCAAAATATCAGCACGACATCAAACCGTTGCGCCGCGGCGCCGGGACATTCCAGGCGGCGATTTTCGACGCGGGTTAGAACCTCTTGCGCTTCTGCGCCGCAGCATCCCACCCGCTGATACCAAGCGAAGTTGCGGGATCCGAGGATTGTGGGAGCCACGAATTGCAGAATGGGCGACGCCCGACTTCACTCGGGATGAGCGGGATCGTGTCGGCTTCGACCGGAATGAAACAGGGTCAAGCCGTTATCGGCACGCCTTGATCCGGGCGGGTTCGGGGGCCAGACCTTGCGGCACGAAGACCGCGAGGTAGACGCCGCCGCCGATCTGCCGGACGCTTTGCCGCATAAAACCGACCGCGGCGAGTTCGCAGGCCAGCAGCGCCGGCGGCGTGCCGTGGTCGCCGGTGGCGCGGTCGGCGTCTACGATCGCGACACGCCCGCCCGGCTTCAAGGCGTTGCGCAGGTTCCACAGCAACGCGTAGGGACTGCCGATCTCGTGGTACATATGGACTAGCAGCGCGACATCGACGCTGTTCGCGGGCAGCCGCGGATCGTGCGCCTCGCCGCGCGCGACCAGCACGTTAGTCAGGCGTTCGGCGTCGATGCGCCGCGCCAACGCCGCCAGGGTTTCGGGCTGCAGGTCCTGCGCAACGACGGTGCCGACCGGCCCGACGTGCTTCGACAGATGCGGCTCGTAATAGCCTTCGCCCGCGCCGATATCGGCAACGGTCATGCCGGGCTTGATGCCGAGCGCGGCGATCACCGTCTCGGCCTCGCCTTCGGTCTCGCGGTCGGGTTCGCTCGACCAGCGCGCCGAGACGATCGACGCGATTGGCCGCGCCGCTGCCGGGAACGCCGCCGCGGCTTGGCCCGCGGGCGCAATAAAGCTGACGGTGTCGTGCTTGGCCGCATCGGCGGTCAGACCCGAACAGGCCGTGGTCGCCAAAATCAGCGCAAGCACGATCAGCCGGCAGCTCACTTGGGCGCGATCACCATCAGCATCTGACGCCCCTCCATCTTGGGCAGTTGCTCGACCTTGGCGTAATCGATCGCATCGTCACGAACCCGCTCAAGTAGCCGCAGGCCAAGTTCGCCGTGGCTCAACTCGCGGCCGCGGAAGCGCAGCGTTAGCTTGACCTTGTCGCCGTCCTCGATGAAGCGCTGTACCGCCTTCATCTTGGTGTCGTAATCGTGATCGTCGATGTTGGGACGCATCTTGATCTCCTTGATCTCCTGCGTCTTCTGGTTCTTGCGCGCCGCCGCCGACTTCTTCTGCGCCTCGTATTTGAACTTGCCGACGTCGAGGATCTTGCACACCGGCGGATCGGCACCCGGCGATACCTCGACGAGGTTCAAGCCGACTTCGTGCGCGGTAGCGATCGCTTCCTTGGTGTACAGGACGCCGAGGTTCTCGCCGTCTTGGTCGATCACGCGAACTTTGGGAACGGTGATGAATTCGTCGTAGCGCGGGCCGTTCATCGGCACCGGGGCATTCTGGGCACGGCGGGCAGTTGGCGGGGGTATGGCAGTGTCTCCTGTTGGACTTCCCTGTTGACATAGGCGGCTTTACGGGAATGCGAAAGAGCGCGCTTGTTATTTTGCCGGTGCGTGACTTCGACGTACTCGACCCTAGCTGCGCATCGCCTCGCCCATTCGGCGGATTGCGGCGACCTTCGCCTCGAACACGCTCCAGTCGTTGCGTTCCGAGATGCTCGCCCAGATCGCCTCGATTTCAGCGATCGCCAATCCGCAAGGTTCGCTATCGGCCCAGTAATCATGGCCGAGCGTCACCGACGGCGCGTAGCCTGCGACGAACGCGCGGAACGGCTGCCACGCCGCGTCGTCGTATGCCGGCGTCGGTCGACGCAGCACGCCGCCACGCCAGTCGAACCAGAAGCGGTCGAGCGGCGCGCCGGTCGCGACCAGCGCCGCCACGAGCGCTCCGGTCACCGCCGCATCATTGCCTGTCGAGCGCACGCCCAACCGCGCCAGCAGCGCCGCGTCGAAGGCCACTGCATAGCGTTCTGGGAAAGCCTTCAGCGCCGGCGCGAGCGCCTCGGTCGGCGCGACCAGCCGCAGCGCGCCCGCGAGCTGGAAGACGTTCCACTGCAATGCTTCGGGCTGGCGGCCATAACTGTACAGCCCTTGATGATCGAAATACGCCGCGGTGAATGCCGGGTCGAAGGTTGGCGCAAATCGGTACGGGCCGTAGTCGAAGCTCTCGCCGGTGATGTTGATGTTGTCGGTGTTGAGAACGCCGTGGATGAACCCCGCCGCCATCATCGCCGCCGCCTGGGCGCCCGCATTGGTAACCGCGTGGTCGATCAGCGCCGCATAGGGCTGGTCGCGCGGTGTTTCGGGAAAGTAATGCCGCAACACGTAATCGGTGAGCGTGGCCACCGCTTCCGCCTCGCCGAGCGTCGCGAGCCGCTGGAAGCTGCCGTAGCGGATGTGGCTATGGCTGAGCCGGACCAGCACGGCGCTGCGCGTCGGCGACGGCTCGTCGCCACGCTCGAGCGCCTCGCCGGTCTCGATAAGCGAGAATGTCTGCGAGGTGTCGACGCCGAGCGCCGTCAGCATCTCGGTCGCCAGCACCTCGCGGACGCCGCCCTTGAGCGTCAGCCGCCCGTCACCCGCGCGGCTCCATGGCGTCTGCCCCGAACCTTTGGTGCCCAAGTCGAGCAGGCGGCCGCGCGCGTCATAAGCTTGCGCGAACAGGAAGCCGCGGCCATCGCCGAGATCGGGGTTGTAGCTGCGGAACTGGTGCCCATGGTAGCGCAGCGCCAGCGGCACATCGAGACTGCCGGCCAGCGGCGCAAAACGCCCGAAGTGGTGCAACCAGTCGGCGTCGCTCAGCCCTTCAAGGCCGACCGACGCCGCGGCGCGGTCGTTGCGGAAACGCAGCACAGCCTGCGGGAATTCCGCGGCGCGCACCTCGTCGTAGAAGTCCGACCCTAGTTCGAGGATCGCGCGCGCCGGACGGAACGCGTTCACTCGTCCGGGCTCGTCCCAGTATAACCACAGGCATCGTAACCGCAAGCGGCGCGGACGTAGCGCACCGTCTCGGCCTCGATCGCGGCGCGCTCCTCGTCGCTGGTCGCCGTCAGGATGAGCTCGATCGCGTCGCCGACGACATGGTGCGTGAACGACGCCGCGATGGCGATGTTGACGCCGGCGATGCCGCGTCGGGCGAAGCCGGCGACCATCTGCGCGTTAATCCATGCCGTCGTCGTCGCCTTGGCCGCGTGATAGAACGGCTCGGCCTCGGGGTTCTTGTTCACCGCGGGCGTGCCGACGTCGCACGGCGAACCAGTGATGCCCTCCCACAACCGCGTCGCCCGGCAGAACTCGAAGATCCGCGGAATCAGGATACCCGGTTCGAGATCTTCGAACTTGTCGCCCTGCTGCATCGCTTCGATCATTGCTTCGCCGTAGCGCTCGCCAAGCTGCGCGAGCAGATTCTGCTTCGAGCCGAAGTGATAGAAGATCGAGCCTTCGGAGACATCCGCCTCGCGGGCGATATCGGCGGTTCCGGTTCCGGCGAAGCCCTTGGTCGAAAATAGCATGTTCGCTGCCGCGAGGACGCGCGCGCGGGTCTCCGCCGGGTCGTAGCGGCGGGCACGGGTATCGGCAGCAGCGCTGGCCACGTCGGCAATTCTCCCCAGACAGTCACGACTATTGGTTAGCCATAGCTGAGTCTTAGTCAAAAGCCTATGACCAGTTGCTGAACGCCGGAGTTCGCGCATGGTTCAGGAGCTTGCCGTTACGTCGCACGCTGCCCCGCGATCCACGCGTCGATCTGCATTTCGAGCACGTCCATCGGGACCGGACCGCTGTCGAGCACCGCGTCGTGGAACGACCGCTCGTCGAATTTGCCGCCCAGCGCCGTTTCGGCCTTGGCGCGAAGCCGCTTGATTGTCAGCTCGCCGAGCTTGTACGCCAGCGCCTGTCCCGGCCAAGTGATGTAGCGGTTGACCTCGGCCTCGACGTTGTGGCGGCTGAGCGCGGTGTTCGCCAACATATAGTCGATCGCACGCGTCCGGCTCCAGCCCTGGACGTGAATGCCGGTATCGACGACGAGGCGGCAGGCGCGCCACATCTCATAGCTGTAGCGCCCCATCTGTTTCTCAGGGGTGTCGTACAGCCCCATCTCGTCGCCGAGGCTTTCCGAGTACAGCGCCCAGCCTTCGACGAAGGCAGTGAATGACACCAGATGCTTGCGGAACTCGGGCAGCGCCAGCTCCTGCTGCAGCGATAACTGCGTCTGGTGACCGGGGGCCGCTTCGTGCAACGTCAGCGCGGGCAGCTCGTAGAACGGCCGCTGATCGAGATGGGTCGTGTTGATGAAGTACGCGCCGGCGCGGCCGTTGGCGACGCTGCCCTCCTGCGAGTACGCCGTCGTGGTGCCCTCGGCCTGATCGGCGGGGATCGGCTTGACCGTGAACGGTAACCGCGGCAACCGCCCGATCAGTTCGGGCAGCCACTTGTCGATCGACTTCGCGACATAGGCCGCGTGGTCGAGCAGTTCCTGCGGGGTCCTGGCGTAAAACGCCGGATCGCTACGCATGTGCGCGACGAACGCGGCGCGGTCCGGGTAGCCTGCGGTGGTAGCGACCTTGTCCATCGCCGCGCCGATGCGCGCGACCTCGCGCAGGCCGATGTCGTGGATCCCCGCCGGGGTGAGTTCGGTCGTGCTGATCTCGTGCGCGCGGAAGGCATAATAAGCGCTGCCGCCGGGTGTGTAGCCAATCCCGGCGGTAACGCGGCAGTGCGGCAGGTAGTCGGCGGTGTAATAGACCAGCAGCTCGCGGTACGCGGGGACGACGGCGGTGGTGATCAGCGACAGCGCCTGTGCCTGCATCGCCGCCCAGTCGCCCGCCGCAATCGCTGCTGGGCGCGGTCCGGCGAACGGCTTCCAGAACACCGACTGCTCGGGCGTCCCGACGATGTGTGTCGAAATTGTTTTCTCAAAGCCCGGTAGCGTCGTGCACGGCTGCGCATAGCCCGCCGCGACGCCGCTGCGGGTCACCGCAATCTTGACACGGTTGTACGCCGGATAAGCCGCGAGCCGCGCCAGATACGAAGCATAATCGGCCCGCGTCCGCAGCGGCGTCGACTCGGGCAGCCCGGCGAAGCTCAGATACCAGCTCGAATAGGTCGTGAAAGTCACCGCGCGCTGGCCAAAGCCGTTCCCCGCGACGCGGTCGACAAGCAACCGATGCAATACCGCCAGATTAACCCGGTCCGCCGCGCTCAGGCAAGCTGGATCGATCCGGTCGAGCCGGACGAGAAAGCCGCGCATCGTCGCCGCCTTGCGGTCGGCGGCGGCCAGACTGGGGTCGGACAGCTTACCGTCGC
>JAYTHJ010000041.1:0-6846 GCA_043732725.1 Sphingomonadaceae bacterium
ACCGCGCCGGTCGCCGCGCAGCTGGTCAGGTCGAGCCCGAAGCCAAGTTCGGCGAGCAGCATAAGCTCGTATTGCACCAGCCCCGCCAGCCAGCGCGCCGGGGCCGCGCCGAGCGCCATCGCTTCGAGCAGCCCGTCGAGTGCTTCGTAGAGCCGCGGATGCGCTTCACCTTCGGTCAGCGCGGTCGTCGTCAGCGCGGTCAGCCATTCGAGCCCGGCCCCGCCGAGTGCGGTCAGCGCGACGACTGTGCGTGCGCGTTCGAGCTCGACCGTCGCCGCCGCAAGCTGGCTGTCGACGCGGGCGACGAGGCGCGCGCGGACGCCGTTGCCCGGCTGCAACACCGGCCGCAGCCGCCGCGACCGGCCGCCGCGAACATAGCCGGCAAGCAGCCCGTGTCCGGGCGTCAGCAGCCGCACCACTGCGCCATGCTCGCCGTGTGCGCGCACGGCGCAGACGATCGCCGCGGTGGTCAGGTCCATGCGGCTGTGATCTACATCGTCGTCGCGGTGCCGTCACGGCTAACCGGTTACAGGAGCCTGCCATGGCCGACATCTACAGCTTCGACGCGCAAACCATCGACGGCCGCACCGTGTCGCTCGGCGACTGGCGCGGCAAGGTGTTACTGATCGTCAACACCGCCAGCAAATGCGGGTTCACCCCGCAATACGACGGGCTGGAGAAACTGCAGCAGACCTACGGCCCGCGCGGCTTCGCGGTGCTCGGCTTTCCATGCAACCAGTTCGGCGGGCAGGAGCCGGGGAACGAAGCCGACATCGAAAGCTTTTGCCGGACCAGCTTCGGCGTCGATTTCCCGATGTTCGCCAAAGTCGAGGTCAACGGCGCGAGGACGCACCCGCTCTACGCCGCGCTAAAACACGCCGCGCCCGGACTTTTGGGAAGCGAGGCGATCAAGTGGAACTTTACCAAGTTCCTGATCGACCGTGACGGCAACGTGGTCGAGCGCTTCGCCCCGGCGACCAAGCCCGAAACACTGGCGAAGCCCATCGAGGCGTTGCTGTAGTTGGCCGCGTTAGCGCTTCGAGAACTGGAAGCTCTTGCGGGCCTTCGCCTTGCCGTACTTCTTGCGCTCGACGACACGCGCGTCGCGGGTCAAGAAACCGGCGTGCTTGACCACCGAGCGCAGGGCGGGCTCGAAGCGGGTCAGCGCCTGGCTAATGCCGTGCTTGACCGCGCCGGCCTGCCCCGACAGTCCGCCGCCCTTGACGGTGCAGATGACGTCATACTGGTCGCGGCGCTCGGCGACGTCGAACGGCTGGTTGATCACCAGACGCAGCGTCGGCCGCGCGAAATAGACGGCTTGGTCACGGCCGTTGACCACGATTTTGCCCGAGCCGGGCTTGATCCAGACGCGCGCGATGGCGTTCTTGCGCTTGCCGGTGGCGTAGGCGCGGCCCTGCGCATCGATCTGCTGCTCGCGCAGCGGCGCGGCTGAGACACCGTCGTTGGCGGCAAGCTGCGCGACGAACTCGGGGTTCTGCAAATGGCCGAGATCGGCCAGCGACTGACGGCTGTCGTCCATTAGGCACCCACCTTGCGGTCGGCAGTGCCGACGGGATTGCTGCGAGCGGCGTTGCCGACGCTGTTCTTCGGATTCATCGCGGCGATGTCAAGGACTTCGGGGTCCTGCGCGCCGTGCGGATGCTCGGTCCCGGCGAAGATCCGCAGGTTGCGCATCTGGTCGCGCCCGAGCGGGCCACGCGGCACCATGCGCTCGACAGCCTTCTCGAGCACGCGCTCGGGGAAGCGGCCGCTGAGTACCTTATCGGCGCGGATTTCCTTGATGCCGCCCGGATGGCCGGTGTGGCGGTAGTAGATCTTCTGCTGTGCCTTGCGCCCGGTAAAGCGGACCTTCTCGGCGTTGATGACAATGACGTTGTCGCCGCAATCGACATGCGGGGTGAAGCTTGGCTTATGCTTGCCGCGCAGGCGATTGGCGATCAGCGATGCCAATCGGCCGACGACGAGCCCTTCGGCATCGATCAGCAGCCACTTCTTCTCGACCTCGGCGGGTTTCGCCGCAGCGGTCGTCCTCGTTAACAGCGTTGGCATGGTCGCCCTCGGTTCAAACGCAAAACCGGCCAGCGAGCGCTGACCGGGACAACTGGCCTATCGACTGGACTAGACGATAATGCAAGGATTTTGGCGGATCAGCGCGACGGTATCCTAATACCGCTACATTTATGTCACAATCGCATGGGCTTGCAGATGCCCGAGCGAGGTTACTTCGAGCGCCTTGGCATGTGTCGCGTCGGCGATCACATCCGGCGCGAACCCCGCCAGCCGCGCTTCCTCCCAGCGGGCCGCGCACAAGCACCAGCGGTCGCCTGGACGCAGGCCGGGGAAGCCGTACGCCGGTTGCGGTGTCGACAGGTCGTTGCCCGCCGCCTTGCTGAAGGTAAGGAACTCGGCGGTCATCACCGCGCAGACGACGTGCAGCCCCTGGTCGTTCGCGTCGGTATTGCAGCAGCCGTCGCGCTGCCACCCGGTCAGCGGCGCGGTCGAACATAACGCCAGCGGCGCGCCGAGAATGTTGAGCGCGGTCACGCGAAGGCCTCGTGTCTGACCGCCGGGGTATCGCGACGCCCCTGAACACACCAGTGTGCCGCGACGACCGTGGCGGCGAGCAGCAGCGCCGCGCCCGCCTGATGCGCCGCCGCGACCGCGACCGGTACGCCGTAGACGATTGTCGATACCCCGAGCACAAACTGCATCGTTACCAGCCCGCCGATCGCCAGCGCGCGCGCGCCGGCGCCGGCCCGGAACAGCCGGACCGCGACCCACAGCGCGCTCGCCGCAACAAGGTAGGCAAGGCTGCGGTGGACGAACTGCACGCTGACCGGGTCATTCACGAGGCTCGCCAGCCCGGGCGGCACCAACTGCCCGAACATCAAGGGCCAGGTGTCGGACGCGTGCCCGGCGCGCAGCCCGGCTGTGAACGCCCCCCAGACGATCTGGATAGCCAGCAACAGCGTGAACGGGAGGATCCACGCGTTTGGGCGGGCTGCTGCACGCTCGTCGCTCGTGGACAACGTAAGCAGATCGAGCGCGGTCCAGATGCATCCAGACATGAGCACCAGCGCATTGACCAGATGCGCTGCGAGCCGCTCGTGCGCCACCGCGGGCAAATTCACCAGCCCCGAGGCGACCATCCACCAGCCGAGTACGCCCTGAAAACCGCCGAGCGCTAGCAACGCGATCAAGCGCGGTTTGTAACCGGCAGGAACCCAGCGCAGCAGCATGAATGTCACCAACGGCGCCACGAAGACGATACTGAACGACATGCCGATCAGCCGATGCAGCCATTCCCAGAAGAAAATGCCCTTGAACGCTGCAAGATCCATCCCGGCGTTCACGAGCCGTCCCTGCGGGCTCGCCCGATAGGCCGCGAACATCGCGTGCCATTGCGTCTCGTTCAGCGGCGGGATCATGCCGCCGATCGGGTTCCAGTGGACGATCGACAGTCCCGATTCAGTCAGCCGGGTGATGCCACCGACGACGACCATAACGAACACCAGTACCGCGGTGGCGAACAGCCATGCGGCGATGGCGCGCGGCCGCGCTGTTGTCATCGGGCGCGTACCGTCGGCGAGCGGGGCATAGAAGGCGGGCAGCGCATGTGTCGGCATCCCCGCGCTATGCGCGCTGCCCGGCCTTCCGCCAAGAGGCCAGCGTGCCGCGGCGGTCGGGGGAGCAGGGCAGGGCAGGCCAGGTCTTGTCTGACTGAAGATTGCGTGGCGGTGCGGAAGCTGCTTGTCACCTCGAATGTAACATTATATCACGGGCTGTGGCTTCTCGTCCCGCATCGTGGCTCGACCGGTTGGCGCTGACATTGTCGGGGCTGTGCCTCGTGCATTGTCTGGCTGGCAGCGTACTACTCGCAGTGGCGTCGGTCGGCGGTGGTTTCTTCAGCCATCAAGTCCATGCGGTAGGTCTGGCACTGGCGCTGCCGCTGGCGGTGTTCGCGCTGTGGCATGGGTTCCAGCAGCACGACCGTTGTACCGTGCTTGTCTTGGGCGGCTGCGGCGTCGTCCTGATGGCAGTTTCGCTCGCTGTCGGCCATGGCAGCAGCGAGACGATGCTGTCGGTTGCCGGCGTTAGTCTGCTTGCGGCGGCTCATCTGCTCAATCTGCGCTGGTCGCGTCCGCATGCCCACTGACGGAACTTTGAAGCCGCACGATCACCGGCATCGCGCCGGTGCGTCGCTCATTGCCGCCGCGCAGGCGACGCTGGTCAAGCAGGGCGAGCAATGGACCGGCATGCGTGCCGCCGTCTTCGAGGCGCTGACCGGGTTCGACCAGCCAGCGAGTGCCTATGATGTGACTGACGTCGTCTCGAAGGCGCTCGGGCGGCGGATCGCCGCAAACAGCATCTACCGCATTCTCGACCTGTTCGTGGCCAATAACGTCGCGCTGCGGGTCGAGAGTTGCAATGCCTATCTCGCAAATGCGCACCCCGAGTGCCAGCACGACTGCATTTTCCTCGTGTGTGACGATTGCGGGCGCGCGATGCATATCGACGACGATGGCGTCGCGGCGCGGGTCCGGGCCACGGCGACGCAGGCCGGCTTCATGGCGTTGCGCCCGATTATTGAGGTGCGTGGCAAATGTGCCACCTGCGCGCGCCAAGTGTAGCGCGCCGGGGTCGCCGCCAATCGACAAGCGTTCAGGCCTTCGCTAGGTCTCAAGGACGGTGTTAGTAACAGACAGGTCCGATCGGTGACGCAACGCCCCAATACGCCGCTCCTCGATACCGTTCACAATCCGCACGATCTTCGCCGCCTCGAGCACGGCGACCTGCGGCAGGTGGCGGACGAACTTCGCGCCGAGTTGATCGACGCGGTCAGCACGACCGGTGGACACCTCGGAGCCGGTCTTGGTGTCGTCGAGCTGTCGGTGGCGCTGCACTATGTGTTCGACACGCCGCGGGACAAGCTGATCTGGGACGTCGGGCACCAGGCTTATCCGCACAAGATCCTGACCGGCCGGCGTGACCGCATCCGGACACTGCGGATGCCCGGCGGGCTGTCGGGCTTCACCCGGCGCAGCGAGAGCGAGTACGACCCGTTCGGCGCGGCGCACAGCTCGACCTCGATCTCGGCGGCGCTCGGCTTTGCAGTGGCGAATAAGCTGTCGGGCGCACCCGGCAAGGCGATCGCGGTGATCGGTGACGGCGCGATGTCGGCGGGTATGGCGTACGAGGCGATGAACAACGCGCAGGCTGCCGGCAATCGGCTGGTCGTCGTGCTCAACGACAACGACATGTCGATCGCGCCGCCGGTCGGAGCGCTCTCGGCCTATCTCGCGCGGATCTACTCGTCACGCTCGTTTCTCGGCATTCGGGATGCAATCAAGCAGCTCGCCAAACGCACGCTCGGCACCAACATGCAGCGCACCGCCAAGCGCGCGGAGGAGTATTTCCGCACGCTGGCGACCGGTGGCACGTTGTTCGAGGAACTCGGCTTTTACTACGTCGGACCGATCGACGGGCATAACCTCGAGCATCTCGTGCCCGTGCTCGAGAACATTCGCGACGCTGCGGAGGGTCCGATTCTCATCCACGTCGTGACGCAAAAGGGCAAGGGCTACGGTCCGGCCGAAGCCGCCGCCGACAAGTACCACGGAGTCCAGAAGTTCGACGTCATCACCGGCGCGCAGGTAAAGTCGAAGGCTGGTGCGCCACAGTATCAGAATGTCTTCGCGCAGGCGCTGATCGCCGAGGCCGCGCAAGACGACAAGATCGTCGCGATCACCGCGGCGATGCCGTCGGGAACTGGGCTCGACAAGTTCCAGAAGGCCTATCCCGACCGCATCTTCGACGTCGGCATCGCCGAGCAGCACGCGGTGACCTTCGCCGCCGGGTTGGCGGCGCAGGGCTACCGTCCGTTCGCGGCGATCTACTCGACCTTCCTGCAGCGCGCCTATGACCAGGTCGTCCACGACGTCGCGATTCAGAATCTGCCGGTGCGTTTCGCGATCGACCGCGCCGGGCTGGTCGGTGCGGACGGCGCGACGCATGCGGGATCGTTCGATGTGACTTACTTGGCGACCTTGCCGAACTTCGTCGTCATGGCTGCTGCCGACGAGGCCGAACTGAGCGACATGGTCCACACGATGGCGCTGCACGACAGCGGCCCGAGCGCGGTGCGCTATCCGCGCGGTGAGGGCACTGGTATCGCGATTCCCGCCGAACGCACGCGGCTCGAGATCGGTAAGGGGCGCATCGTCCGCGAGGGCAAGACCGTCGCGATCCTGTCGCTCGGCTGCCGCCTCGCCGAAGCGCTCGCCGCCGCCGACGATCTCGATGCGCGCGGGCTGTCCACGACAGTCGCCGACCTGCGTTTTGCCAAACCGCTCGACCATGCCCTAATCCGCAAGTTGGCGCTCAGCCACGACGTGCTGGTGACGATCGAGGAAGGCGCGATCGGCGGCCTCGGCGCGCACGTGTTGACGTGGCTCAGCGACGAAGGGCTGACCGACAACGGGCTGAAAATCCGCACGATGCGGCTGCCCGACATGTTCCAAGAGCACGACGGACCGGTAGCGCAATACGCCACCGCCGGGCTCGACGCGCCGCACATCGTCGCGACGGTGCTGAGTGCGCTGCAGCACAACAGCGTCGGGCTGGTCGAGGGCGCGCGGGCGTAGCGTCGGGATCGCGACACGATGCTAGCAGAAATCCAGGCTTTGGCACGGCCTCTGCCACCCGAATGTCAGTTCGATCGCGAGCGCCTAAACCTCCGCGAACTCGACGGGCGAGGGGCTTCCGCGACACCAAAATTCTTGTCTGTGCTTCCACGACCGATCAGCGGGCTGAGAAAAGTCTGTC
>JAYTHJ010000042.1:0-1978 GCA_043732725.1 Sphingomonadaceae bacterium
TCGAATCGAACTGGAAAAAGGGCGACACATGGCAGGCGTCAACAAAGTCATCCTGGTCGGGAGGCTCGGCAAGGACCCCGAACAGGCGAGCTTCGCCAATGGCGGCTCGGTGGTGAAGTTCAGCCTCGCGACGTCAGAGAACTGGAAGGACAAGCAGACCGGCGAGCGCAAGGAAAAGACCGAGTGGCACAACGTCGTGATCTACAACGAGAACCTCGGCAAGATCGCCAAGGACTATCTCAAAAAAGGCAGCGAGGTGTATCTCGAAGGCGCGATCCAGTCGCGCAAGTTCCAGGACAATAGCGGGGCCGAGCGTTATACGACCGAGATCGTGCTGCAACGCTTCCGCGGCGAGCTGACCCTGCTCGGCGGGCGCAGCGATAGCGCTGGCAGCGGGGCCGGGAGCGGCGCTGGCGGCAGCAGCGATTACGGCGAGCGCGACTATGGCGGCGGCGGCAACGGCGGCGGCAACTCCGGCGGCATGGCCAAGAAGCCGGCCTTCGGCGGCGGCAAGGCGTTCAGCGACGACCTCGACGACGATGTACCGTTCTGACCGGCACAGAAGCAGTTTGTCACGACTGAAGATTATTCCCGGCGCGATGACGGCGAACCGAAGCCGATAATCTGACTCGTGATGTTTGACCTTCCACTGTTGCCGCTGCACTTACCGGCCAAGATGGGGATACAGATGATGGTGACAGGACGCGAACTTCGCTCGACGGCGAGCGACGACGGTACGTTGCGGTTGACTCTTCACGAGGTGACCCTCGACGCCCCCGATAAGGACGAGGTGATCGTCCGTGTCGAAGCGGCGCCGATCAATCCGAGCGACCTTGGCCTGCTGCTCGGTCCGGCCGACGTTGCTTCGCTACGCACCAGCGGGTCCCCCGGAAGGCCGGAACTGATCTTCGACGTGGCGCCGCGCCGACTTGCCGTGATCAAGGCGCGTCTTGGCCAATCACTGCCGGTCGGCAACGAAGGTGCTGGCACGGTGATCGAGGCGGGGGACAACGCCAAGGGCCTTATCGGCAAGCGCGTCGGGATGCTTGGCGGCGCGATGTACGCCGACTACCGCAAGCTCAACGTCCGCGACACCGTTGTGATGCCCAACGGAGCTAGCGCTGCCGAGGGTGCCTCGATGTTCGTCAACCCGCTGACCGCGCTCGGCTTCGTCGAGACCGCTCGAGCCGAGGGACACACGGCGATCGTTCACACCGCCGCCGCCTCCAACCTCGGCCAGATGCTGCAGAAGATCTGCCTGAAAGACGCCATCCCGCTGGTCAATATCGTCCGCTCACCCGAGCAGGCTGACATCCTCCGCCAGATCGGCGCAACTTACGTGCTGAACAGCCGCGACGACGATTTCCGCGAGCAGCTTGTTGCGGCCTGTACGGAAACCGGCGCGACGGTCGCCTTCGACGCGACCGGCGGTGGCAGTCTCGGCAGCGATATCGTCGGCGCCATGGAGGCGGCGGCAGTGGCGGGGATGACCGAGTACAGCCGCTACGGCTCGAACACGTTCAAGCAGCTTTACCTCTACGGCGGCCTCGACCTGTCGCCGACGATCCTCAACAGGTTCGCCTTCGGCTTCCAGTGGAGCGTCTCGGGCTGGCTACTGACCCCGTTCCTCGCCAAGGCGGGGCGCGAGGTTGCGGCCCGCCTGCGTCAGCGCGTTTTCGACGAGCTAACCACGACCTTCGCCAGCCACTACAGCCGTACCATCAGCCTGAGCGAGGCACTCGATCCCGACATCCTGCGCGCCTACGAACGCAAGGCAACCGGCGAGAAGTATCTGATCGATCCGATGCGAGGCTAGTGAACCGCCGGGTTGCAGGCGCGGTAGCGGTCCTGCGGTTAGTTTTGCACGGCGACCGGAGCGGGGCCGGCAGCGACCGTTCAGCGTTCGGCGACCGCTGCTGAACATAGTTGCTGTTCGCCTCGGGAAGTCATCGAGAACCGATAAGTTCCACGCAGGCCG
>JAYTHJ010000043.1:0-1966 GCA_043732725.1 Sphingomonadaceae bacterium
TTCAGCGCCGCGCGAAGTGGCGACGGTCGTGCCAGTGCCCGCCGCGCCGCAGCCGTCGACGCCGGTGGTGCAGGACCTGCCCGGGCGTCATGAGGAGCGCGTCCGCATGACCCGGTTGCGCCAGACGATCGCGCGGCGCCTGAAGGAGGCGCAGAACACCGCCGCGATGCTGACGACGTTCAACGATGTCGACATGACCGCGGTGATGGCAACGCGGGCGCGTTATAAGGATCTGTTCGAGAAGAAGCACGGCGTCCGGCTCGGCTTCATGTCGTTCTTCATCAAGGCCGCAGTGCTGGCACTCCGCGACGTGCCCGCCGTCAACGCCGCCATCGAGGGCGATGAGATCGTCTATCACGATTACGCCGATATCGGCGTCGCGGTAGCGTCGCCCGGCGGGCTCGTCGTGCCGGTGCTGAAGGATGCCGACAAGCATAATTTTGCGCAGATCGAGAAGGCCATCGCCGACTTCGGCAAGCGCGCGCAAGCGGGCAAGCTGGCGCTGGCGGATCTGCAGGGCGGCACCTTCACCGTCACCAACGGCGGCGTTTTTGGCTCGTTGATGTCAACGCCGATATTGAACCCGCCGCAGTCGGGCGTGCTCGGCATGCACCGCATCGAGGAGCGCCCGGTGGTCGTCGACGGGCAGATCGTCATCCGCCCGATGATGTATCTCGCGCTGAGTTACGACCACCGCATCGTCGATGGCCGCGAGGCGGTGATGTTCCTGGTGCGCGTGAAAGAAGCGATCGAGGACCCAACGCGACTACTGGTCGATTTGTAATCGCGATAACAGACATTAGCTAAACACTGGCACCCCGGCGCACGCTGGCGCCAAGGCACGAAGGTTTGCGCTTGGTAGGCGTCGGCGTGCGCCGGGATGACAATAGTTGCAGGGGTGTAAGCATGGCTGAAACTGACTTCGACGTCGTTGTTATCGGCGCAGGTCCGGGTGGCTATGTCGCCGCTATCCGGGCGGCGCAACTCGGGCTTCGGACTGCTTGCATCGAGAAGCGCGATCGGCTCGGGGGCACGTGTCTTAACGTCGGCTGCATCCCGTCGAAGTCGCTACTGCACGCGTCGGAGTTCTACGAGGACGCGAAGAGCGGCAGCCTCGCCAAGTTCGGGATCAAGATCCCCGAGGTCGAACTCGATCTCGGCGCGATGCAAGCGGAGAAGAGCAAAGCGGTCACCGAACTGACCGACGGCGTCGCGTTCCTGTTCAAGAAGAACAAGGTCGAATGGATCAAGGGTGCGGGGACGTTCCGGGACGCGCGCACTGTCATGGTCGGTGACCGCGCGGTCACCTCGAAGAACTTCATTATCGCGACCGGCTCGGAGGTGGCGCTGCTGCCCGGCATGACCCCCGACGGCGAGGTGTTGATCACCTCGACCGAGGCGCTGGCGCTATCCAAGGTTCCGGAGCATCTGGTCGTCATCGGCGGCGGCTATATCGGGCTCGAGATGGGCTCGGTGTGGCGGCGGCTCGGCGCGAAGGTCACCGTCGTCGAGTATGCGCCGCGGATCGTCCCGGCGATGGACGTCGAGCTGTCGACCGCGTTCGCACGTATCCTGCAGAAGCAAGGCATGGTGCTGCGGACCGCGACCAAGGTCATCGAGGCCAAGCGCACCAACGACGGCGCGGTCGTCGTCGTCGAGCCCGCCGCGGGCGGACCGCGCGAGGAGATTTATGGCGACGTCGTGCTGCTGTCGATCGGCCGCCGCCCAAATACCGACGGGCTGGCGCTCGACGCGGCCGGGCTCAAGCTAGACGATCACGGACGCGTACCGATCAACGCCGACTTCTCGACCGGCGTGCCTGGCATCTGGGCGATCGGCGACGTCGTCGTCGGGCCGATGCTAGCGCACAAGGCCGAGGACGAGGGCATCGCGTGTGCCGAAAACATTGCCGGGCTGACCGGGCTGGTCAACCACGGCGTCATCCCCGCGGTCGTCTATACGCATC
>JAYTHJ010000044.1:0-1965 GCA_043732725.1 Sphingomonadaceae bacterium
CGAATACGCCAAGAATTTTCCCGCGCAGGCCTGATGCCGCGGATGGTCCGGCAACCGCGGGCCGACGCCGACCTGTTCGACATTGGCGCGTGTATCGCGTTTCACGATAGCAATGCGGGGATTCGATAGACCGATCGCATCGCAGCCGCTTGCGGTCGTCTCGCTGAACTTCCCCGCCTTGGCCGCGCCCGCGACAAGCTTAGCGTTGTGCTGCTTTCGTTTACCGTTGGCAGCTATAAAGTGTTGTATCTGCCCTTGCCAGACGGCGTTGATCTGCCCCGTATCCTGCACGGCGCGCGAGATTTTGAGACGCTGCTCACAGCCGCGTGAAGAGGTGTAGGTGAGGCCGCGCCGGGGTGCGGCTTAGCGCCTCACCCCACCTCCAGCACCACCTTCCCCGTCGCCTTCCTGTCCATCACCCAGCGGATCGCCGCCGGTCCATCGGCAAGCGGGAACTTGCGGCTGACATGCGGCCTGAGCTTGCCCGCGGCATACCAGTCGAGCAATTCGCGCATGTTGGCGTGGTGCACCGCGGGTTCGTGCTGCGTGAAGGCTCCCCAGAAGACGCCGACGATCGACGCGCCCTTGATCAGCGGCAGGTTGAGCGGCAGCGACGGGATCTGGCCGCCGGCGAAACCGACGACGAGATACCGCCCGTTCCATGCGATGCCGCGGAACGCCGGTTCGGCGTAGCGGTCGCCGACGGGGTCGTAGACGACGTCGACGCCCTTGCCGCCGGTCAGTGCCTTGACCGCTTCTTTGAGGTCGGCGGTGGTATAGTTGATTGTCTCGTCCGCGCCGTATTCGCGGCACAGCGCCAGCTTCTCGTCCGACGACGCGGCGGCGATGACTTTCGCGCCCATCAGCTTTGCCAGTTCGACCGCGGTCAGTCCGACGCCGCCCGCCGCGCCGAGCACGAGCACGGTTTCGCCGGGCTGCAGCCGGGCGCGCTGTTTGAGCGCATGGTGCGAGGTGCCGTAGGTCATCGTGAACCCAGCCGCGATGTCGAACGGCATACCGTCGGCGATCGGAATCGTCTGTGCGACGTTGGCGGTGACGTATTCGGCAAATGCGCCGTTACCGGTCATCACCAGCGCGCGGTCGCCGGGCTTGAATGCGGTGACCCCCTCGCCGACCGCATCGATGACGCCGGCCGCCTCGCTGCCCGGTGTAAACGGCAGCGGTGGCTTGAACTGATACAGGTTCTGGATGATCAGCGAGTCTGGGAAGTTGACCCCCGCCGCATGGACCTTGAGCCGTACCTGCCCCTTGCCGGGCTCGGGCAGCGCGATGTCATCGACAATCAGTCGCTCGGGCAAACCATGCTCGACACAGCGGACGGCTTTCATTCGGCAAGCTCCTGTTGCGCTGCAGCGCGGTTAAATATCGCAGTTGCGTAAAGCGACGCAAACCACCACCTCGAAATTTGGCCATTGGTTCGATCATCGCTGCGCAAAGCGGTACAGGCGCTGGTCTCCTTGGGCAATCTGCAACCCTCTTCCAAGGAGAAAATCGTGCTCAGCGTTGGCGACCATCTTCCCGAGTTTACCTTGCCCGTCCAGCAGGGTGTCGGCGCGCTGCCTAATGGGGAGACGCTCAACATTAACACGGCCTATCCGGGCAAGTGGAAAATCCTGTTTTTCTGGCCGAAGGATTTCACCTTCGTCTGCCCGACCGAGATCATCGGCTACGGCGACCTGAAGGACGATTTCGCCGATCGGGACGCAGTACTGATAGGCGGCTCTACCGACACCGATTTCGTTCACTTCGCGTGGCGCAAGTCCGACGAGCGGCTGGCGGACGCCGACTTCCCTTGGCTCGCCGACAACAAGCAGCAGTTAACCAAAGCGCTTGGTATTCTCGACCGCGATGCCGGCGTCGCCTTACGCGCGACGTTCGTCGTCGATCCTGACAACATTATCCAGCATGTCACCATCAACGGGCTGAATGTCGGCCGCAACCCGG
>JAYTHJ010000045.1:0-1947 GCA_043732725.1 Sphingomonadaceae bacterium
TGCGGCATGCCGTTTGAGGTCGACCACGGCCTTGGCACGACCTGCGGGGCGTGCCTGCTGCGGCCGCCGCGCTATCCTTCGGCGCGCGCCGAAGTGATCTATCGCGGCAGCGCGCGCAAGGCCCTGCTCGGCTTCAAGCGCAGCGACCGCGATCATCTGGCGCGGCTGATGGCGCCGCAGATGATCCGGGTGGCGCGCGAGTGGCTGACGGCGGATGCTGTGCTGGTGCCGATGCCGCTGCACCGCTGGCGGCTACTCAAGCGCGGCTATAATCAGGCTGCGCTGCTCGCCGCCTCGATCGACCGGCGCAGCGTCACACCGCTCGCGGTCGACGCGCTCGAGCGCAGCCGCGCCACCGCAATGAGCAAGGGCATGACCCGGACGCAGCGCGCCACCAACGTCCGTGGCGCATTCCGCGTCGCGCATCCGGGCAGGTCGCCGGGCGCGACGTTATCCTCGTCGACGACGTGCTGACCACCGGCGCGACGGTCGAGGCGTGTGCGCGGTGCTGCGGCGCGCGGGGCGAGGCGAGTACTGACGTGGGCGCGGGTTGTACGCGACGAGCGTTAGCGACATATTGAAGGTCGTTGCTTATCGAAGGTGTGCCGTGGCCTGCGTTGAAATCTACACCAAGTCCCTGTGCCCCTATTGCGCCCGCGCCAAGGCGCTGCTGAAGGCCAAGGGTGCGGCGTTCGAGGAATATGACATCAGCATGGGCGGGGCCGGGCGGACGCGGATGATCGAGCGATCGGGCGGCGGAACGACGGTGCCGCAGATCTTCATCGACGACCGCGCCATCGGCGGCAGCGACGATCTTGCCGCGCTCGACCGCAGCGGCCGGCTGGATGCGCTGCTCGCCGCGTGATGATGCCCGGCAACACGTGACGACGCTGACCAGCGGCGACGCCGGCCACGGTGCGACGGCGCTTATCATTGGGCTGTTGCAGACGACGACCGGCATCGACCCGGCCGTCAGCGCGACCGCGCTCGCCGCTGGTATTGCCGCGCTGGCGGCGCAGGGCGCGCAGCTGATCTTTACCCCCGAGATGAGTGGCGTGCTCGACCGCGACCGGGCGCGCGCGGCGGGGTCGGTGACCACCGAGGGCAACGATGTGGTGCTCGCGGCGGTGCGCGCCGCAGCCGCCGCGCATCGGGTCTGGGTCCAGCTCGGCTCGCTGGCGCTGCATGCCGCCGACGGTGAGCAGGGAGCCGGGCAGGGTAGTCCCGCGAAACTGGTCAATCGCGCCTTCCTGATCGACGATCATGGAGCCATCAGCGCCCGCTACGATAAGCTGCACTTGTTCGATGTCGACCTAGCTGGCGGCGAGCGCTACCGAGAGTCGGCAAGCTATGCCGCCGGCGAGGTTGCGGTTGTCACCCCGACGCCGTGGGGCGAGCTAGGCCTGACGATCTGCTACGACTTGCGCTTCCCGGCGCTCTATGCGGCGCTCGCGAACGCCGGAGCCGCGCTGATCGCAGTCCCCGCCGCCTTCACGCAGCCGACCGGAACCGCGCACTGGCACGTCCTGCTGCGCGCCCGCGCGATCGAGACAGGCTGTTTTGTCGTCGCCACGGCACAGGCCGGCGTGCATACCGACGGCCGCCACACCTACGGGCACAGCCTCGTGGTCGATCCGTGGGGGCGGGTGCTGCTCGACATGGGCGCAGCGAACGGAGCGGCGGTCTGCACGATCGACCTCGCCGAAGTCGCTGCCACCCGTGCGCGCATCCCGTCGCTGGCGCACGCCCGCCCGATCGCGATGGCGCAGCCATGATCGTGTTCGACCTGCGCTGCGGCGCGGCGCATGTCTTCGAGGCATGGTTCGGCTCGAGCGATGATTATGAGTCGCAAGGCGCGCGCGGCCTGATCAGCTGCCCGATTTGCGGCAACGGCGACATCGGGAAGGCCGCGATGGCTCCCGCTGTCCCCGCCAAGAGCAACCGGTA
>JAYTHJ010000046.1:0-6732 GCA_043732725.1 Sphingomonadaceae bacterium
TCATGAACGCGGATACGGAGAAAGCGGTCGCCATGGTTTCGAAGCGTCTGAAGTTCGCCGCCGCTATCGGCTTGATGGTGCTGATCCCGGCCCCGGCGATCGTCCAGGCAGCGGCGGAGACAGACACCTATAAACAGCTCGATGCGCTTATGGATGTGTTCGAGCGCGTCCGGGTCGACTATGTCGATAAAGTCGACGACAAAAAGCTGATCGAGGGCGCGATCAACGGCATGCTCGCCAGCCTCGACCCGCATTCGAGCTATATGGACGCCCGCGACTTCGCCCAGATGCGCCAGACCACCGACGGCGAATACGGCGGGCTCGGGCTGACCGTGAGCACCGAAGACGGCGCGGTCAAGGTCATCGCGCCGACCGACGACACGCCCGCCGCGCGCGCCGGTATCAAGGCGGGCGACTACATTACCCGGATCAACGGCGATCTGCTGTACGGCGTGTCGTTGAACGAGGCCGTCGACAAGATGCGCGGCGCGGCGGGTACCGATATCAAGCTGACGATCGTTCGCGAAGGGTCGATCAAGCCGCTCGAGTTCGCGATGCGGCGCGAGGTTATACAGATCAAGCCGGTCAAATGGGAGGTGAAGGGCGACGTCGGGGTGATCCGTATTTCGACGTTCAGCAAGCAGACCGGCTCGGCGACGCGCGCCGCCATCGCCGCGATCGAGAAGCAGCTCGGCCCCAAGCTGATCGGCTTCGTCGTCGATCTGCGCTCGAATCCCGGCGGGTTGCTCGACCAGTCGATCGAGGTGTCAGGGGCGTTCCTCGACCACGGTGAGGTCGTCTCGCAGCGCGGCCGCGCCAAGACCGACATCCAGCGCTATTACGCGCACGGCGGCGACCTAACCGGCGGCAAGCCGATCGTCGTGCTGATTGACGAGGGCTCGGCCTCGGCGGCGGAGATCGTTGCTGGGGCGCTGCAAGACCACCGCCGCGCGCTGATCATCGGCCAGCGCAGCTTCGGAAAGGGCTCGGTCCAGACGCTGATCCCGCTCGGCACCGACACCGCACTCCGCTTGACCACAGCGCGATATTTCACGCCGTCGGGCCGCTCGGTGCAGGAAGCCGGGATTGAGCCCGATGTCGTCGTGCCGCAACTCAGTGACGCGGCGCTCAAGGACCGGCTGCCGCACCTGCGCGAGGCCGACCTGCGCCGCCACTTGATCAACGACGTCAAGTCCGACAACAAGCTCGTCGAGGCCGACGACAAGAACGACCCGCGCTTTGCCGCGACGCCCGAAACGCTGAAGAAGGCAGGCATCACCGACTATCAGATGGACTACGCGCTAAAGACGCTGGCGCGGCTCGATCCTAGCCCGCCGATGGCGATGGCTTCGGCGGCGCCAGTCGACGCCAAGTCGGCGGCGCACTGACCGGCCGCGACAACGACGCCGGCTGCTGCTGATGAGCAAGCACGACAAGCCTGCCGGTATCCGGGCGCTGGCGGCACGCGGTACCGCGCTGGTGGCGATCTGCCGTAAGTGCGGCAAGAAGCTCGGGGGCGGTTTCGGCAAGGACGGCGATGTCAGCCTCGCCAAGGCGTTGCGGTGTGATTTCGACCTCGGCAAGGGCAAGCGCGCCATCGTCCGGCTGGTCGAAACCGGCTGTCTCGACATTTGTCCAAAGGGCGCCGTCGTCGTCATCGCCGGTGACCGGCCCGGCGAGACACTGCTTATTCCGGGCGGGACCTCGACCGACGACGTGGCGGTGCGGCTTGGCCTTTTCGCGCTGATGCCGCGGACGGAACTTGCGTGCTAGCCTGTCGTTCCGACTACGATCTCCACAAGTTCGCTAGGAATGACCCATGGCCGCGCACGCCAAGACCGCCGACATTGCACAGCCGCAGTACAACGTCGAATATAAGGAAATCCAGCCGTTCGGTACACTCAAGAAGATGCCGATAACGCTGAACGATAACGCCCGCTCGTCGAGCGTCAAGGCGCTGAACCAGCTGCTCGCGGACACCATGACGATCCGCGATATGTACAAGAAGCACCACTGGCAGATGTCCGGCGTCACTTTCTATCAGCTGCATCTGCTGCTCGATAAGCATTATGACGAGCAGGCCGAGCTGGTCGACACCATCGCCGAGCGCATCATGACACTGGGCGGCATCAGCATCGCGATGGCGCACGACGTCGCCGAGATGACGCAGATCGAGCGTCCGGCGAAGGGCCGCGAGGATGTGCCGACACAACTCGCACGGCTGCTCGCGGCGCACGAGATCATCCTGCGCCAGTCGCATGAGGCCGCGGGCGCTGCCGATGAGGTTGGCGACGACGGCACCAACGACCTGTTGGTCAGCGAAGTCATCCGCACCAACGAGCCACAGGTCTGGTTCCTAGCCGAACATCTCGCCGAGACGCCGCTGCTCCGCACCGACAAGTAAGTTCTTCGCTGCCGCGATTTCGACCGCGGTTATTTGTCTGACCGAAGGGGCGCCGCTGGCAGCGGCGGTGTGTCCGGGTGCGGTCGGAGCGTGCGGCACCCGCTTGCACGCGCCGCCGCGGCCCCCTAGACCGGGCAGCTTCCGCAAGCGCCCACTGGGGATGCGCTTCCAAGTCACCGGATATCTTCGCTTATGGCCACGACGCCCGCCAATACTGCTGCCAACGCCGAGATGCAGCTACCGCTGTTCTATAATTCGCTCACGCCGCTGTCGTCGCAACTCCATCCGCACCACGGCCTGAGCCGCCGGTCGGATGTGATTTTCACCAATATCACGCACGCGATTCCGGTCACCGTCGACGAATTCGCGGTGGCGCAGCGGCATTTCCCGATCGTCTTCGGACTGGGCGACAATCCCGCGCCGCTTGCGTTGCTCGGCTTGAACGAAGGCCGCAATCTGTTCGTCGATGCCGAAGGCAAGTGGCAGCAGGACGTCTATATACCAGCGTTTGTCCGCCGCTATCCGTTCATGCTGGCCAAGCTCAATCCGCAGGCCGATGAGCTGTCGCTGTGCTTCGACGACACTTCTGGTATCGTCGTCGAGAACGGCGCCGAGCGGCTGTTCGACGGCGATCAGCCGAGCGAAGTTACCAAGGGCGTGCTGGCGTTTTGCGAGCAGTTCGAGCAGGCGATCTTCCGAACCCGCGGTTTCATGGACGAGCTGCTCAAGCTAGACCTGCTGATCGATGGCGAGGTCAGCATTCAGCAGGCCGATATGGCCGAACCTGCCGTCTACCGCGGCTTCCGCATGGTCGCCGAGGAGAAGCTGCAGAAGTTACGCGGCGACCAGACGCGCAAGATGGTGCAAAATGGCATGATGGGGTTGATATACGCGCATCTGTTCTCGCTGTCGCAGATCACCGGGCTGTTCGAGCGCCAGCGCGCCGCCGACGCGCTGGCCAGCGCGGTGCCGAGCGGATTGCTGTATAGCTGAAACGGTGCTGCCTGCCCTCCTGTTGGGCGCGGAGTTTTGCCCCCCTCCCTCTTTCAAAGCGGGCCGGGGTTGGTCTTCGTCAGAAAAAGCCGTCGCTTCTGAAGTTAAGGTTCCCACCCCGGCCCCGCCCGTGAACGTGGGAGGGGTACAGGCCGAAGGACAAGGGATTGATGATGGCCACGACCGCAGCCGCTTCGCGCAGTCGCTACTCGCAGGTGGCGATCGTGCTGCACTGGACGATCGCGCTGCTCATCATCGGCAACCTGATCGGCGGCATCGTGCTCGGCAACGACTGGCTGACGGGGTCGCTCAAGCTGACCACGCTCGGTCTGCATCAGTCGTTCGGGCTGACCATTCTCGGGCTGTCACTGGTGCGCCTGACGTGGCGGCTGACCAATCCGCCGCCGTCGTTGCCGAAGGATATGAGCGCCGCCGAGCATCTGCTGGCGAAGTCGACGCACTGGTTGTTCTATGGCTTCATGATCCTGATCCCGCTGGCCGGCTGGGCGATGAGTTCGGCCAATCCGAAGAACTTTCCGATCCCGTATTTTTGGCTGTTCAACGTGCCTCACCTGCCGGTGCTGATGTCACGCGCCAACAGCCACCAGTATAACCAGATCCATGAATATCTCGCCTACGCCGCGATCGCGACGCTGGCGCTGCACATCAGCGGCGCGCTCAAGCATCAGTACATAGACCGCGACGATGTGCTGGCGCGCATGGCCCCGTGGGTGAAGCGCAAGTTGGCAAGGTAGGGCGGCTCGCCTATCCGAGCGCCGCGATCAGCGCCTTGATGTCGGGCACGCCTAAGCCGGTCACCTGATCGTAGCCCACCCCCGCCTCGAAGGCGCCATTGCTGCCGCCGACGACGTCGCGCAGGCCTCTGGCGAGTTGGTAGAGCAGCGGGTTGATGAACCCCAGCGCCGGCTTGCCCGCAGCGATTCTTGCCGCGTTGATCAGCGCGCACACAGCCGCCCACACCGGCGCGCTCCAGCTGGTGCCGCCAATCTGCACGACCTTGCCCGATAGCACGAGGAACGCCCCGGTGTTCGGGTCGGCAGCGAGCGCGACGTCGGGGACGAGCCGCTTCGAGCCGCGCGGGACGTAGCTGCCGGTTTGCCAGACCGGGCGGCCGAACGCCGCGCTCGCGCCGCCGCCGCTGCCGCTCCAGGCGGTTTCCGATATTACCCTGCCGTCCAGACCGAGCTTCAGCGTTGTGCCGCCGACCGCGGTAACCGCGCTGTCTGCGGCGGGGTATTCGGCCTGCAGCGGTCCGGCGCTGCCCTGTCCGGTGGCATCGGGATTCGACCCGGCATCGCCGCTCGAGACGAAGACGTTGACGCCGCTGGCGGTGAGCTGGAGGTACTTCGCATGCTGGGTCGCGATCTCGCCTTCGGGGCCGCCGAGGAAGGTTTCGCCGACCCCGAGGCTGATCGACAGCTGGCGCATGCCGGGGATCGTCGCGGTATCGGCGATGATCGCGTCGAGCGCCCGGTCGAGATCGACGAAGGCGAGACTGCCGCTGGCGTAGATGCGGATCGTCGCGCCCGGCGCGATGCCGCTGGTCCACTGCGCGTCGAGGGACTCCTCGCCCTGCGGCGAGCCGAGGACGCCGCCCTTGACGTTGATCTTCTCGATCCGCGCGGGCGTCACCGGCAGGCCGTTGGCGGTCCAGAATGCCACGAGGTCGGCGTCGTCGGGGAACGTATCGATCAGGATGGCGATCGTCTGGCCGCTGCCGTCGGCGGTGACCCCCGCGCCGCCGTATGCCTTGCGAATTTCGCTGACGAGATACGGCGGCTGGTTGGCGACCGCGACAGACTGCGCGCGGAAGCCCGGCGTTGGTTCGGCCCACTCGCCACGATTGTTGTGCAGTGGCGTCCGCAGGCGGCTATGGCGCTGGGCGCGGACGAACGGCTGCAGCCCGCCGATATCGGTGACCGACGCGCCGACATCGGCGGGCAGGCTCGGGACCGAGCGCGCCGCGACACGGGTGAACCCGTCGCGGGTGACCTCGACGAGCTTGACCTCGAGGCTGTCAGCGACCTGCTGACCGGTACCGCTGGCGTAAATGCCATCGGGTGAAACATGGTCGATATTAAAGCCCTGCGCGATCAGCCAGTCGCGCAATGTAGCGACCGCCGCCGGATTGGCGTGGAAGGTACTGGCGAGCTCGCTGTGCGGCACGACCTCGCCCTTGGCGACTCGGACTTCGATCGCTGTCTGCGCCTTGGCGTCCGGCCCGCACGCGAAGTGCAAGGTCAGCCGCGCCTCGCCGGGATCGGTAGCGGGCTGGACCAGCGCGCCGAGATTGGTGGCGATGCCGCTCTCGGGCAACGGCACGATGCTGTCTGGGAAATGCTTGCGGGCAGCCATTGCGATCTCCGTTGCAATTGAGATGGTGATGGCACACCAATTCCTATCACAACGTCAATATTTCACCGACGATACGACCATCCATGCCGTCAGCTAATCCCGTACAGGCGCAAGAACTGCGTCACAGCGCGGGCCGCCTCGCGCTCGATGAGTTCGGGCGTCGGAACCGGAGCCTGACCGAGCATGCGGAGCAGGTGGAGCGTACCGCGACACAGGATGAAGAAGGTTTCGGCCGCCTGGCGGCGGTCGTCGAACTCGAGCAGCCCGGCCGCCGCGAAGCCTTCAAGCTCGACGCTGAGCCGCACGACCGCGGCGCCCGGCCCGGACTCGTAAAAGAACCGTCCGACCTCGGGCCGGCGGCGTGCCTCGGCAGCGACCACCTGCAACATCCGGACCGACCACTCCGAGCCGACCAGCGCGACGTAGGCGCGAGCGATCCCGGTCAACCGCTCGACCATCGGCAAGCCGACATTGGCGTCGAACATCGCCGGGCTGCGTTGCGCGCAACTTTCGGCAACCAGCGCCTCGAACAGCGCCTCCTTGCTGTCGAAATAGCTATAGAGCGTTCCCTTCGAGCCGCCGAGCCGGGCGGCGACCTGCGACATTGACGCACCCTCGAAGCCGTGTTCGAGGAAGACGTCGTGCGCAATCAAAAGGATAGCCTCGCGCCGCTGATCGCGGGTGGGGCGGGCCAGGGTGTTCGACAGGCTTGCCATGGCAGTGAACTCGCTTCCCAAAAAAATTTATAGCTTTCGTTGCCGCCCTTCTACTTGACCGTACGGTACGGTCAAGTATATCGCGGATCAATGGTCTTTAAGCTCTTCCCCGGGGCGCTGTTCGGCGCGCTGGTCCTGACCGGCTGCATCGCGCCCGGCCGCGATGCCGCCGTGCGCATCAGGCCGGCCTCATCGTATGCCGCCGCGAGCCTTGCGACCCCAGTCGCGGCAAACTGGCCGGTT
>JAYTHJ010000047.1:0-1937 GCA_043732725.1 Sphingomonadaceae bacterium
TCGAGGGCGTCGCTCACATTGCCGTCCGGCCACACCGGGGCGACGACGAAAAGCCGGTCGGCAAGCCGGTCGAACACGAGGACTATTGTTGGTCGCACGAAAATCATGTCGGGCAGGTGCAGGGGGTTCGCCGGCGGGCGCGGCAGGTTTTCCACAAGGCCGACCGTCTCATACCCGAAATAACCGACAAGGCAGGCGAGTGCGCTCGGAAGGCCTTGCGGCACGTCGATGCGACACGAGGCTACGAGCGAACGCAATGCGACCAATGTCGTTTCAGTCAGGGCCTCGAAGGCGTTGCGGTCTGTCAGCCAGTGGCTATTGAGCTCTGCTGCCGCGCCCTCGGCGCGGAATACCAAGTCCGGCGCGAGACCAATTAGGCTGTAGCGTCCGCGGACCGCGCCGCCTTCAACAGATTCCAGCAGGAAGTCACCGCGACCTCGTTCGATCAGCTTGAGCGCTGCTGACACGGGTGTTTCAGTATCTGCGATCACATCGCGCCAGACGAGCGCCGGTTTACCCGACGCCAGCAGCCGCGTTGCCGCCGCGTCTCGCGCAACGACGTCGGGATTCACTGGTCTTGACCCCGTTTCATATACGCCTGCTCATCGAGCCGCGCTACCCGAGAGATTTGCCTTCAACCGCGCGATTGCGGCGTCGTTCTTCTTGACCCCGACACGCGCACGCACGGCGGCGGCAAACTGCTGGACGTATTCGTCACCGATTGCGCCCGACAGCTGTTGTTGGGTCGCCTGAATGAGCCCCGGCGCGGTGCGCGCATCGCCATGTTCGATCTTATCGAGATAAACGATGTACCAGCCCTGCCGATCACCGACTTGGAGGACGCGCGCGCGCTTCTCGGGCATCGCAAACATCAAGGCGAGCGGCGGCGGAACTTTCCCCTGCGCCTGGGCAAGGTCGAGACGGCGGGCCTTGGCGGGCTTGGGCGCAGGCAACGCTACGCCGGCCTTGCCGAGCGCTTGTCCCAGCGGGGCCCCGGCATTAACCGCGGCTGCGATCGCATCGGCGGCGACTTTGGCTGCTTTGAATCCCTTGTCGATGCGGACGTCGGCGATCACCAACGCGCGCACTGCAGCGAGTGGTTTGGGCGCCGCTGGCACGGTGCGGTCCAGTTTCCAAAACATGTAGCCCGCGTCCTTGGGCAATGCTGAAATCGACGCATCGTCATTCGGTTCGGCTTGAAAGGCGCCCGCGATAATTGTCATGACTTGAGGCGGGGCATCATAACTTTCACCATCGACGGCGCGGCCATCGCGGGTCAGCGGCGGCGTCGTGGCCGCATTGAGACCGTATTTTTTTACGACCTCGTCAAACGTCGCCTTGCTGCTGACTGCGTCTTCAATTTCGCCGACGAAATCGGCAAGGGCGCGCGTTTCCTTTCGCGTCGTGATTTCAGTGGCAAGCTTGTCACGCACCGCCGACAGTGGCGTGGCAGCGACCGTCGTTACAGAATCGACTTTGACAATGTGGAAGCCCAGCCCCGACCGTTCGACAGCGGCAAACCCGCCCTTGGGGGCGGCAAAAGCAGCGGCGGCCACTTTGGGTCCGGTAAGCTGGGCAAATGCGCTCTCATCGGTTGTCGGCACGGCTATCGCATCGCGTTGCGCGGACTTGGCGGCATCGGCTATCGACATCCCGCCTTTAACCTTCGTGAGCAGGTCGGCTGCCTGCGCCTGTGTCGGCACGATAAGCTGGATAAAGCTGCGCTTTTCACGCGCGGCGTACGTTGCGGCGTCGGTATCGTAAAGCTTCTGGATCTCTGCATCGGTGGCGGAAGCCTTGCTGGCGACACGACTCTTGTCGAACGTCGCAAAGCGTATCACGCGTCGCTGTGGCACCGTGTAGCGAGCGATATTGGCGCTGTAGAACGTGTTGAGCTCGGCGTCGGTCGGCACTGCCGACGGCAGGTAGGCGGCGCT
>JAYTHJ010000048.1:0-1924 GCA_043732725.1 Sphingomonadaceae bacterium
AAATCGTCGTAGACGATCAGCGCGTGCATGCCGTTGTCGCGGAAATACTCGCCCATCGTGCAACCGGTGTACGGCGCGAGGAACTGCAGCGGCGCAGGCTCGGACGCGGTCGCAGCGACGACGATGCTATACTCCATCGCGCCATTCTCTTCGAGGACGCGGACGATCTGCGCCACCGTCGAGCGCTTCTGGCCGATCGCGACATAGATGCAATACAGCTTCTTCGATTCGTCGGTGCCGGCGTTGATGCCCTTCTGGTTGATGAAGGTGTCGAGCACGACCGCAGTCTTGCCAGTCTGGCGGTCACCGATGATCAGCTCGCGCTGGCCGCGACCGACGGGGACAAGCGCATCGAGCGCCTTCAATCCGGTTTGCATCGGCTCGTTGACCGAGGTCCGCGGGATGATGCCGGGCGCCTTGACCTCGACCCGGCTGCGGGTGACGTCAGTGAGCGGCCCCTTGCCGTCGATCGGGTTGCCGAGACCGTCAACGACGCGCCCGAGCAGCCCGCGGCCGACCGGCACGTCGACGATCGTGCCGGTACGCTTGACGGTGTCGCCTTCCTTGATACCGACGTCGGAGCCGAAGATGACGACACCGACGTTGTCGGCCTCGAGGTTCAAGGCCATGCCCTTAATGCCGCCGGGAAATTCGACCATCTCGCCCGCCTGGACGTTGTCGAGGCCGTAAACGCGCGCGATGCCGTCGCCGACCGATAACACCTGGCCGACCTCGGAGACTTGCGCCTCGGTGCCGAAGTTGGCGATCTGGTCGCGGATGACCTTAGAGATTTCTGCGGCGCGGATGTCCATGATCAGCCTTTCATCGCCGTAGCGAGCGTATCGAGTTTGGTGCGGAGTGAGCTGTCGATCAGGCGCGAGCCGGTACGCACGATCAGCCCGCCGAGGATTTCAGGATCGACGCGCAGGTCGAGCGCCGCGTCGGCACCCAGGCCGGCGCGCAGCTTGGCCTTCAATGCGACGACCTGGTCGTCGCTGAGCGCGTGCGCGCTGGTGACCTGCGCGGTGACCTCGCCGCGTTGCGCGGCGGCGAGTTTGCTGAAGTCGGCGATGATCGCGGGCATCGAGGCTAAGCGGCGATTCTTCGCCAGAACGCCGAGGAAGTTGGTGGTCAGCGGATCGAGCCCGAGCGACCCTGCCGCCGCGTGGATACCGGCGGCCGCGTGCAATCGGTCGATCACCGGGCTGGTCGTCAGCGTCGCGAGGTCGGGTGACTCGCGCAATGCCTGTGAAAGCGACGCAAGGCTCGCGGCGACGGCGTCGAGCGCCTTTTCGTCAGTGGCGAGGATGAACAGCGCGGTGGCATAACGCCCCGACAATCCAGCCACGATGCCGCCCATATGTTGCAAGGGTAACCGCCCGGTTGAGGTCTAAAACGCTAGGCGCAGCTGGGCAGATGCCGGTACAGGCCTTCCGGCTGAGCGAGCGGGCGTTAGCATGGGGTCCCAGCGGGCGCAAGACGTGGGGTCCTGACGATGCCGCAGTCGCTGCCGCAGGGTGGCCCGGCGGCCACACTTGAGCCATGATCGTCGCACTGAAGCCGTTTCAAGTGGCCCCGCGCGCTCGAATATGCTTTCGCACGTCGCGACATGGCCAGCGTCGATCGACCTGCCCCGACCAGATGAGAGCCACCGCGCGATGCTGAACACGATGATATTCACGTTGCTGGTGCTTGCCGCGCCCGCCGCCGTGGCCGCAGCGCCGCTGGACGACGGTGTCGGACAGCTCGAGGCGCATTGGGCGCAGGCGAACTATAACATTACCGGCAAGGCGGCGCAGGCGGCAGCGTTCGATCAGGTCGCCACCGAAGCCGAAGCGCTGGCGGCGCGCTATCCTGCCAGTGCCGAACCGCTGGTGTGGAAGGCTGTCGCCGAAACCGCCAAGGCCGGTGTGGTCGGCGGGCT
>JAYTHJ010000049.1:0-1922 GCA_043732725.1 Sphingomonadaceae bacterium
CGAGGGCGAGGTCCTGGAAGCCTTCGCCACCAAGACCCGTGACAAGGGCGCCGCCCTGAAGTTCCTCAAAAAGATGATGAAGCGCCATGGCAGGCCCAGGGCCATCGTCACCGACAGGCTACGCTCCTACGGCGCTGCGATGAAGGAGATCGGCAACGCCGGTGTCCAGGAGACGGGCCGCTGGCTGAACAACCGCGCTGAGAACTCCCACCAGCCGTTCCGCCGACGAGAGCGGGCCATGCGGCGGTTTCGAAGGATGCACACCCTCCAGAAATTCAGCGCGGCCCATGCCCCGGTCCACAACCATTTCAACCAGGAACGCCACCTCGTCAGCCGCGATATCTACAAAGAACGACGCTCCGCCGCGCTGGCGGAGCGGCAGGCCGTCATGGGCTAACCCAAGGTCCGTTTTGGCATTCCCGCGTCCGCCAGAGCCAAGTGATCGTTAGACTGACAGCACCTGCGGCAGAGTTAATAGGCGCGTCGCTGATGTAAAGTAGTCCCTACCTAACCCCATCGCCGCCGAGGCTGATCGGGATGCGTAGCGTCGTGCGGACGTCGGCGGCATCGCGGGTGGCACCAACCTCGATGTTCCAATTGATCGTCGTCGACGGTGTCGTTCGGTAGCTGACGCCGAACAGGAAGCGGCCGACTTGCAGATCGCGTAGCGTGGTGTCGAATGGCGTCGAGGTGGCCGCGCCGGTAGTGACGTTGACCGACACGCTGCGGCCGATGGTGCGGGTTCCGAACGACCAGGTGTGCGCATATCCGAGGCTGAGCGCGAGGCGCGGGTTGAGCGAAATGCCGATGCCGCCGCTGCCCTGCAGCGCATCGCCCGGCTTGACGTTGTCGATCAGAGCGTTCTGGTTGATCGCGACACCGTCGAAGCGACGGCCGAAATTGCGCGTGTAACCGAGCGTGCCGAACAGCACCGCCGGATCGGATGGCAGCAACGCGGTCACCGTCGGCGTGACGCCCCAGAAGCCAGCGCCGGTGGCCGATTCGAGTGCAACGCCGGTGCCGGAGTCGCGGCGTATTAGGAACGGGTTGGTGCCGGTCGGGGCGACCACCTGCACGCCGGCGATCAGGTAAGGGAAGCCGCTGCGGCCGTCGGTCAGCTGATAGCGCGCGCCGAATTCGACGTCGCCGAGACTGCGGCCCTTGGCCGGAAAGTTCGGCGCATCGGAGCGGCCGTTCTGGTTCTGCTGCGTCGGCGCAAGGATCGAGACGTCGTTGCGGTAAACGAACGGCACGCGGGTATTTAGCTCGATGCGCGAGCTGACGCCGTAGCGCAGGCCGATCGCGGCGGTCAGGATATCCTGGCGATTCTCGTTGATGTCGAAGACGCCAATGGCGACTGCTGGCGGTACCTCGATGCCGCGAAAAATGACGCGGTTGCGGTCGGCGTGGGCGTATTCGAACGACGGCTCGAGCGTGATCTGGCCGCGGCGGGTGACGATGCCGCCCTGGTCGGAGATCACCGCGACCTCGACGGTGCGCTCGCGTTCGTTCGGCGCGACGGCCGTGCCGACCCTAGCCGGAACTTGAGCAGCGTCGCCCCGTAACGCGCTGGACCGCGCCAGGTCGTTGGTTGGCGCGGAGCCGTTAGGGACGTCCCCCGCTAGCGGGGGCGGCGGCGGAAGCTGCTCGGCAATGCCGGTACCGCGCATCTTCGCCAGCAGCCGGTCATCGAGCTGGCGCAAATGCTCCTGCTGCACGTCGAGCTGACGGCGTTCGACGGCGATCTCAGCCCGAAGCGCCTGCAGCTCGGGATCGGCGGTCTGCGTCTGGGCTGCGTTGGCGAGAGTGCCACCGGCGGCGAGCAGAGGCAGGGTCAGCCCGGCTAACGCTAATGCTGCACGCCTCATGAGGTAATCACCTTTTTTGGCTAGGAACGCTGACCGCTGGTTAGAAACGCGAGC
>JAYTHJ010000050.1:0-6627 GCA_043732725.1 Sphingomonadaceae bacterium
TGCACGACGCCCGGGTCGGCCAGCGTCGAGGTGTCGCCGAGGCTGCCGAAGTCGTTCTCGGCGATCTTGCGGAGGATGCGCCGCATGATCTTGCCCGAGCGCGTCTTGGGCAGCGCCGGGGTGATGTGGAGATGGTCGGGTGTGGCGATCGGGCCGATATGCTCGCGCACCGCAAACTTCATCTCGGTCAGCAGCTTGTCGGTGGGGTCGACGCCGACGTTGAGCGTCACATAGGCGTAGATGCCTTGGCCCTTGATGTCGTGCGGGAAGCCGACGACGGCGGCCTCGGCGACATCGGGATGCATGACCAGCGCGCTCTCGACCTCGGCGGTACCCATGCGGTGGCCGCTGACGTTGATGACATCGTCGACGCGGCCGGTGATCCACCAATAGCCGTCGGCGTCGCGGCGCGCCCCGTCGCCGGTGAAGTACAACCCCTTGTAGCTGCTGAAATAGGTCTGCACGAAGCGCTCGTGATCGCCCCACAACGTCCGTGCCTGACCGGGCCAGCTGCGCGTGATGACGAGGTTGCCCTCGGCTGCGCCGTCGACGAACTTGCCGTCGGTGTCGACCAGCGCCGGTTCGACGCCGGGCAGCGGCAATGTCGCCGAACCGGGCTTGAGCGCGGTCGCGCCGGGCAGCGGCGAGATCAGCACCCCGCCGGTCTCGGTCTGCCACCACGTATCGACGATCGGCAGCTTATCCCCGCCGATGACGCGGTGGTACCAGCGCCACGCCTCGGGATTGATCGGCTCCCCGACCGAACCGAGTAGCCGCAGGCTCGAAAGATCGTGCTTTAACACATGCGCGTCGCCGTCTCGCATCAGCGAACGCAGCGCGGTCGGCGCGGTATAGAAGATGTTGACCTTATGCTTGGCGATCGTCGCCCAGAAGCGGTCGACCGCCGGATATGTCGGCACGCCCTCGAACATCAGCGTCGTCGCGCCGCTGCTGAGCGGGCCATAGACGATATAGCTGTGCCCGGTCACCCAGCCGACGTCAGCGGTGCACCAGAACAGCTCGCCGCGCTGATAGTCGAACACCGTTTCGAAGGTCAGCTGCGCCCATAGCAGATAGCCCGCGGTGGTGTGCAGCACGCCCTTGGGCTTGCCGGTCGAGCCGCTGGTATAAAGCAGGAACAGCGGGTCCTCCGCCGCCATCGGCTCGGGCGTGCACGTCGCCGGCACGGTGGCCTTCAATTCGTGCCACCAATGATCGCGCTCGGGGTGCATGTTCACCGCGGTGCCGATGTGGCGCACGACGAGCACTGCCTCGACACCGCCAGCGATATCGCAGGCCTTGTCGACCGCGGCCTTGAGCGCGAGCGTCTTGCCGGCGCGATGGCCGCCGTCGGCGGTGATGACGAAGCGGCTGCCTGCGTCCGATATGCGCCCAGCGATGGCGTCGGGCGAGAAGCCGGCGAAGACCACCGAATGCACCGCGCCGACGCGCGCGCAGGCGAGCATCGCAACGGCGGCCTCGGGGATCATCGGCAGGTACAGCGTGACGCGGTCGCCCTTCTCGACGCCGAGGCCGACGAGCGCGTTCGCCATCCGACAGGTGTCTTCATGCAGCGCGCGGTAGCTGATCCGGCGCGCCGCGACGGCGGGGTCGTCCGCTTCCCAAACGATCGCGATATCGTCGCCGTGTTCGGCCAGGTGCCGGTCGAGGCAGTTGGCGCTGACGTTGAGCACGCCGTCTTCGAACCACTTGATATCGACCGGATCGAACGACCAGTTGCCCATGGTGGTCGGTGACTTCATCCAGTCGAGCCGCGCGGTCTGCTCGCGCCAGTAGCTATCGGGGTCGTCGTGCGCCAGGTGCCGCGCCGCCTCGGCCTGCGCCGCGGTCGTCCGCGTCGCCGCCTGTGCGGCGGCTGGTACCGGATAGAGCGCGACCTCGACCATATCGTCCTCCCAAGATGTCGCGCTCGGCGTGCGGGGAACGCTACGGCGCAGTTGACGTTACGATAGCGCCTCTCGACAGGAATTCCAGCCATGACCGGACAGCAGACCAAACATTCGCCAAGGGGTTACGGCGATGCGGATGCCCGGTCGGATGGCGGCGGCGACGGTCAATCGCTGGGCGGGGCCTACCCGAATCCGCGCGAGCACGAGCACGAGCCCGGCGGTGACGCGCAAGGCGGTCAGAGCGAACCCAAGTACAGCGGGCCAGCCAATCCCAACGCGCCGCGCAAGTCCGATTCATGATCGACGATCCTACCGACCCCGCCGCGTTCGAGGACAGCAGCGGCCAGGACCAGTCAGCCGCCAGGCCGCCGCACGGGGCCGATGACGGCAAGTCGGACGGCTCGACCGCAGGTAGCCGTGGCGCATCGAATTTTACGCAAGCCAGCCACGGCACCAACGCGCTCACCGGCCAGCGTAAGGGCACTGAGAACGAGAAGTCGGCCCCGGGGATCTCGACCGACAAGCATGCCGACGACACCAAATAGCGCGGCAATTTGAGCGGCGGCGGCATAAACCGCTTGGCCGCAGTCGTTCCCGTTGTTACGCGCGTCGAGCGACCGCTGGTAACCTCAGCTTCAGCGTAGCCGCCGGCGGCAGCCGCGCGCTATTCCCAAGGATGGCCGGATGGACGACCCCGACGATAACGATGCCGAACTGCCGCCGCATGTCCATGCGCACGCGCCGATCCCGCAGGCGCGCGCCGAGGCTGCGGTGCGTGAGCTGATCCGCTGGGCCGGCGACGACCCCGATCGCGAAGGGCTGCACGACACCCCGGCGCGCGTCGCGCGCGCCTACCGCGAGTATTTCCGCGGCTACCTCGACGATCCCGGCAGCCACCTCAGCCGCACCTTCGGCGAGGTCGGCGGTTATGACGAGATCGTGCTGCTGCGCGATATCCCGTTCCAGTCGTTCTGCGAGCATCACATGGCCCCGATCATCGGCCATGCGCATATAGCCTACTTGCCGAAGGACCGCGTCGTCGGCATTTCGAAGCTGGCGCGCGTGCTGCACGGCTTTGCCCGGCGGCTGCAGGTCCAGGAGCGGCTGACCGCCGAGGTCGCCGACTGTATCCAGCTCCACCTCGAGCCGCGCGGCGTCGCCGTCGTCCTCGACGCGACGCATAGTTGCATGAGCGCGCGTGGGGTGCTGACCGCTGGCGTCACGATGACCACCAGCCGGATGATGGGTGTGTTTCGCGACGACGACCGTTCGCGCAAAGAAGTTCTGGCCTTGATGGGCAAGAGCTGACCCGCCTAAGGCCCGTTACGCGACCGCGCTGCAACCCAATCTCCGAGGGCTCGATGACCAGCTTCATGTTCGCGACCGGGATCGAGAACTCGTATCCGACGGTCGGCGGCAAGCGCATCGACGAGATGGCGAAGTGCGGTCATTACGAGCATTGGCAAGCCGACTTTGACGCCGTCGAGGACCTCGGCATCCAGTATCTGCGCTATGGCGCACCGATCCATACGACGTGGCTCGGCGACGGCAAGTACGACTGGTCGTTCGCCGATATGACCTTCGCCGACATCCAGCGGCGCGATATCATACCGATCGTCGACCTATGCCACTTCGGTGTTCCCGACTGGGTCGGCAACTTCCAGAATCCCGACTTTCCGGAGTTGTTCGCGCGCTATGCGACGGCGTTTGCAACGCGCTTCCCGTGGGTTCAGCTGTATACGCCGATCAACGAGATGTATATTTGCGCCTTGTTCTCGGCGCGTTACGGCTGGTGGAACGAGCAAACCAGCGACGACCGGTCCTTCGTCAACGCGCTTAAGTATATCGTTAAGGCCAACGTGATGGCGATGGAGGCGATCCTCGACGTCCGGGCCGATGCGATCTTCATCCAGTCTGAAGCGTCCGAATACTTTCACGCCGACGAGCCCAAGGCGATCGCTCCTGCCGAGATGCTCAACTCGCTGCGGTTCCTCAGCCTTGACCTCAATTACGGCCGTCGGATCGATAGCGAGATTTACCAGTACGTCATGGATAACGGCATGACGCGCGACGAATACACGTTCTTTATGACGATGCGATTGAAGCAATATTGCATCATGGGTAACGATTATTATCTGACCAACGAGCACCGCGTCGCGGCCGACGGCAATACGCGCGCCAGCGGCGAAGTCTTCGGCTATGACGGGATTACCCGGCAATACTACGACCGCTACAAGCTACCGACGATGTATACCGAGACCAATCTTGCCGACTATGGCGACGGCCAGGAGTCGGTCAACTGGCTGTGGAAACAGTGGGGCTGCCTGCTCAAGCTGCGCAACGAGGGGGTGCCGATGGTCGGCTTCACCTGGTATTCGCTGACCGATCAGGTCGACTGGGACAGCGCGCTTCGTAACGACGTCGGCAACGTCAATCCGCTCGGTCTCTATGATATCAACCGCAATATTCGCCCGGTCGGCCGCGCTTACAAGCAGTTGATCGCCGACTGGAAGACGGTGCTGCCGACGCAGAGTGTCTGCCTTCAGGTTCCGGTTGTCCGCCCGAGCGAGTATGATGGTAACTGGGCCAAGCGGAAGCGCGACGAGGCGGCGACGTTCCGGGCCGCGAAGATGGCGTCGCTGCCGTTGGGAAAATCGACGACGTAAATCGTTATCCCGCAAATACCCCGCCCGGACAGCCGGTCACCCCCGGGAAGATCTCGAACAACCCGCCCGCCAGCGGCTGAGCCGCCAACGCTCCGGCATCGAGGCCCTGGCGCGCGGTGGTGACGAACAGGCGCTCGAGCCTGGCCCCACCGAACGCGCAGCTCGTGACGTTGGTCACCGGCAGCGGGTATTCTGCCCCGACGACGCCCGCGGGGGACACCCGGCGGACACAGCTGCCGCCCCAGAACGTCTGCCATAGATAGCCTTCGCAATCGGTGGTCAGGCCATCGGGAGCGCCCATCGCGACTGGCCAGACGACGAGGACGCGCTTGTTGGTCAGGACGCCGTCGGCATCGACATCGAGCGCAAAGGTGATCCGGTCAAGCGTGTCGTTGTGATAGAGGGTATGACCATCGGGACTGAATGCCGGGCCGTTCGAAATACGGTAGCCGGCGTCGCTGCGAGACCAGCCGAGGTCCGCGCCGAGCCGATAGAGCGAGCCCTGCCGCGTCAGCTTGGTCTCGTCCATGGTTCCGGCCCAGAACATCCCGTGTGCGTCGACCTTGCCGTCGTTGAAGCGGTTGCTGGCCAGCGCCGGGCCGGCCTCGGGATCGTCTAGCAAGGTGAAGATGCCGTGCTCGGGATCGATCGCGGCGAAGCCGTCCTCGGTTCCCGCGATCAGCCCGCCGCTGGCGCGCAGGGCGATCGAACCGATGCGCCACGGCGGTGTCCAGCTGTCGTGTGCGCCGCTGACCGGATCGAAGCGGTGCACCGCGGGAGCCTGAATGTCGACGAACCACAACCGCTGGTTGTCAGCATCCCAGATCGGTCCCTCGCCGAGCTCGGCGCCGAGCGGCCACAGGCAGTCCCAGCCGGGGCCGGAGAGTTCGCGTGTCATCGGCGCAGTGTACGCTTGTCAAAGTCGACTTTCTATCCCTCTCCCCCCGCAGCAGCGGGAGACCAGGCCGATCGCCACTTGCACCACCCACGGCCTTGGCGCGATAAGCGCGCATGACCGGCAAACCGCTCCGCTCCGCCGCAACCTACGGGAAACGCGACCGCGACGGCTTCATCCATCGCAGCTGGATGAAGGCGCAGGGCTTGCCCGACCACGTCTTCGACGGGCGGCCGGTGATCGGTATCTGCCAGACATTCAGCGAGTTCAATCCGTGTCATAGCCATCTCCGCGACATCGCCGAGGGTGTCAAGCGCGGCGTCTGGGAGGCGGGCGGGCTGCCGCTCGAGTTCCCTGCGATGTCGCTCGGCGAGACGCAGCTCCGCCCGACCGCGATGCTGTTCCGCAACCTGATGAGCATGGACGTCGAGGAGTCCATCCGCGGCTATGCGATGGACGGCGTCGTGCTGCTCGGCGGCTGCGACAAGAACTCGCCCGCGATGCTGATGGGCGCGGCCTCGGTCGGGCTGCCGGCGATGCTGGTCAGCTCGGGGCCGATGCTCAACGGCAAATTCCGCGGTCGCGACATCGGCTCGGGCACCGACGTCTGGCGGTTCAGCGAGGAGGTCCGCGCCGGCACCATGTCGAACGCCGAGTTCATGGCCACCGAAGCCGGTATGTCGCGCTCGTCCGGAACCTGTATGACGATGGGCACCGCTTCGACGCTCGCCTGTATCTTCGAGGCGATGGGGCTGAGCCTGAGCTACAATGGCACCATCCCCGGCGTCGACGCGCGGCGCAAGGCGATGGCGCACCGGACTGGCAACCGCATCGTCGAGCTGGTCAAGGCCGGAGCGACGATCGGCGACGTGCTGACCCGCCCGGCGTTCGAGAACGCCGTCAAGGTCTGCGCCGCGATCGGCGGCTCGACCAACGCGGTGCTCCACCTGCTGGCGCTGGCGGGCCGCGCCGGGGTCGCGTTCAGCTTGGCCGACTGGCAGCAGCTCGGCGCGGGCGTACCGCTGCTCGTCGACCTGATGCCGTCGGGGCGCTTCCTGATGGAGGACTTCCATTATGCCGGCGGCGTGCCCGCGGTCATCGCGGCGCTCGGCGAACGGCTCCAGCTCGACCATGTCGGCGTCTCGGGCGAGAGTTT
>JAYTHJ010000051.1:0-1910 GCA_043732725.1 Sphingomonadaceae bacterium
CATATCGGTCCGCGCATCCCGAAGAGTCCGCGGCGCTCGACCTGATTTTCGCCGACACGCGGCCCACCGATGCGGCCGACGATCTTCCGACATTCCCGGCCGATGCCAAGGGGCTCGCCACCCGCGAGGCTTCCGCGACCGTCCTCAATGCCATCGCCCAACGCTATCCGGCGCTGCTCGGCGGTGCCGCCGATCTTGCGCCGTCGACCAAGACCCGCCTGACGTTCGCCGGTGCCGGGGACCTCGAAGCGCCGAGTCCCGGCGGTCGCAACCTGCATTTCGGCATTCGAGAACATGCCATGGCCGCTATCGTTAACGGCCTGGCCCTGTCAGGGCTGCGCCCGTACGGTGCGACCTATCTGGTCTTTTCCGACTATATGAAGCCAGCGATTCGCCTCGCCGCGCTGATGGCGCTGCCGGTCATCCACATTCTGACCCACGATTCGATCGGTGTCGGCCAAGACGGCCCGACGCATCAGCCGGTAGAGCAACTGGCGGCGCTGCGCAGCATGCCCGATCTGCTGACCTTTCGGCCGGCCGATGCCAATGAGGTCGCCGCGAGCTGGCGCGCCATCGTCGGACTGCGCCAGCCGGCTTGCCTCGTGCTCACCCGGCAAGCGGTGCCGACGCTCGATCGCAGTCGCTATGCCGATGCAACCGGCGTGGCACGCGGAGCCTATGTGCTGGCCGGGGACCCCGATGCCGCCCCGGCACTGATCCTGATCGCCACGGGCAGCGAAATTGCCCTGTGCATCGCGGCGTTCGAAGTGCTGAGCGCCGAAGGCATCGCGGTGCGCGTCGTCAGCATGCCGTGCTGGGCGCTGTTCGAGGCGCAGGACCAAGGCTATCGCGACTCCGTTCTGCCGCCGGGCGTGACCGCACGCGTCGCCGTCGAGGCGGCATCGCCGATAGGGTGGGACCGCTACGCCGGTGCCGCGGGTACGATCATTGCGATGCGCAGCTTCGGTGCATCGGCACCGATCGGCGATCTGATGCACAAGTTCGGCTTCACGGCAGCGCACGTGCTCGCGACGGCGCGCGAGCAGCTAGCCGTCGGATTAACGCGCTGATGCCGCCGACACCTGCTGCCCATGCCGTTGTCGGCGATCCCTGCACGATCGTTATCTTCGGTGCCGGCGGCGATATGACAAAGCGCCTGATGGTTCCGGCGCTGTACAATCTTGCGCGTACCGGCGTGCTGCCGCAAGATTTTGCGCTCATCGGGGTCGATCTCGCGCCGGGTACCGCAGCGAGCTGGTGCGACAGTCTGCATGCCATGCTGGCCAGCTTCGTCGGGGACGATCACGCCGAGTTCCGGATCGACGAAATCGACGAAGCCGTGTGGCAGCGGCTCGCCGACCAGATGACATACATCCAGGGCGATATCACCAAGCCGGAACTCTACGCGGATATTACCGCGGCTCTCGACGCCCCGCGGACGCGACATAATACGCAGGGCAACGCGATCTTCTATCTTGCCGTTGCCGGCAGTTTCTTTGCGACCGTCGTGTCCCAACTGGCGGCAGCGAAGTTGACCGAAGATGAGGGTACCCCCTATTGGCGCCGCGTCGTCGTCGAAAAGCCCTTCGGCCACAGTCTCGCCTCCGCCCAAGCGCTCAACCGCGATATTCTATGCACGCTGCGCGAGAACCAGATTTTCCGGATCGACCATTTCCTCGGCAAGGACACGGTGCAGAGCATCATGGCGCTGCGCTTCGCCAACGGCATGTTCGAGCCGATCTGGAACCGCGACCGCATCGACCATGTCCAAATCACCGTCGCCGAGACTGTCGGCGTCGAGGCGCGCGGCAAATTCTATGAGGCCACTGGTGCACTGCGCGACATGGTGCCGAACCATATCTTCACGCTGCTGTCGATGGTCACGATGGAGCCGCCGACCGGTTTCGATG
>JAYTHJ010000052.1:0-1898 GCA_043732725.1 Sphingomonadaceae bacterium
CGGCGGCCAAGCGCGTCTTCTCGGGCTGGATGTTCGCCGAGAGCCCGTCGCTCAACCCGCTCACCGATCCGCTCTACGACGTCTGGGTGAGGAGCTGCACAATGCGCTTCCCCGACAGCGGACCTGGCGCGATCGTCGCCGCCGACGACAAGCACGGCTCGGGCGGCAGGCCTAAGCGGTCGAGGGCGCCGAAGTCACCGACGCCCGACACCGCCGACGCTAACCGCACCTTGTAGACGCGCCGCGGTACCTCGACCGTGCCAAATCGCGCGAGGTGCTCGGTCAGGAATTGCGTGTCGAGCAGCGTGAAGCCGCCGACGCGCAGCCGCGCCACCAGCGCTGCCAGCGCCACCTTTGAGGCGTCGCGGACCCTGGTGAACATGCTCTCGCCGAAAAATGCGGCACCGAGCTTGACCCCGTACAGCCCGCCAACGAGAACGCCGTCGGCCCAGCATTCGACCGAGTGCGCGTTGCCCTGCGCGTGCAGTGCAGTGTAGCCCGCGACGATCGTCGGATTGATCCAGCTGTCGGGGCGCGTCGCGACCGGCTCGGCGCAGCCCGTCATGACGGCGGCGAAGGCGCGGTCGGCCGTAATCTCGAAGCGCTCGGCCTTCAGCACCCGTGCGAGGCTGCGTGGCAAATGGAAGCCGTCGAGCGGCAGCACCCCGCGCGTCTTCGGTTCGACCCAGAAGACGTCGTCGGTATGCGCGTTCTCTGCCATCGGAAAAACGCCGAGGGCATACGCGCGCAGCAGCAGCGCGGGGGTGAGCCTTACCCCACCCATAAGGGCGGCCGGCGGCGATGCCAGCCGACGATGTTTTCGAGTTCGTAAGCCAGTTCGAGCAGCACGCGCTCGCCGCCGGGCCGCGTCGTGAACTGCATACCGATCGGCAGTCCGTCACGGCTGAAGCCCATCGGCAGGCTGATCGCCGGCGCGCCAGCCGCATTCTCGATCGGTGTGTATGGCACATACCGGCGTACCGCGTCGTGGAGCGACTCATAGCTGTGCAGCGGCGACAGTGTGCCGATCATGACTGGCGGCTCGCCCAGCGTCGGCGTCATCAGCACATCGTAGTTTGCGAACTGCGCGGTGTACTGGCGTTCGAGCAGTTGCAGTTCGGTGACCGCCCTCGCCACATCGGCCGCCGTGAAATGCGCACCATATGCCGCCCACGTCATCGTCAGCGGCTCGATATCCTTTGCGGTCAGCGACCGGCCGAGCGCGTCGCTGGCGACCTTGAGCCGCGCCGTGACGCCGCTGCTCCATAATGTCTCGAAGGCGCTGGTCACCGCCTCGCCGTCGAATACAGGCGGCGCGTCGACGAGCAGGTGCCGCGCCTTATGCAATAACTGGCGGCTGTGCTCGAACACCGCAGCGACATCGGGATGCGGCTCGACGCCGAGTCCCGACGCCCGCATAAGGCCGATCTTCAGCCGGCTGCGGCTCGGACCGGTGACCAGTCCGGCCGTGGAATACACGGTATCACTGGTCGCCTCGCACGCCGCGAGAAACGCTGCGGTGTCGCGGACGGTGCGGGTGACGCAGCCTTGAACGGCGAAGTCGGTAACCTTGCGTAGATGATTGTCGCCAGCCATCCGCGCCCGCGACGGCTTCAATCCGACCAGCCCGCAGCACGATGCCGGGATGCGGATCGAGCCGCCGCCGTCGTTGCCGTGCGCGATCGCGACGACGCCCGCGGCGACCGCTGCCCCCGAGCCCCCCGAAGAGCCGCCGCTCGACCGGTCGAGCCGCCACGGATTGCGCGTCGGCCCGGTCAGTAGCGCCTCCGACGTGGGCGATAGCGCAAACTCGGGACAGGTCGAGCGCCCGATCGAGATCAGTCCGGCGTGTGTCATCGCCGCGATGATCGGCGCATCGGTAACCCCGATGCGGTTAC
>JAYTHJ010000053.1:0-18538 GCA_043732725.1 Sphingomonadaceae bacterium
GACCCGCGTCCACGCCGCCTCGGCCTTGTCGGCGCTGGAAAACGCCCCAAGCTGTAGCGACACGGAGCCGCTCGCAGGCTTGTCTGCGGCCGCGACTCCAAGCGGCGCTGGCTTGGATTTCAGCGCGACCGGCACTGGAACCGGCATCGCGACCGGCTTGGGATCAGCGTGCATCACTGGGTTCGCTTGCGGCTTGCTGATCGGTTTCGGCTTAGGCGCGAGCTGATCGGCGGACGGCTTGGCGGCAGGCTCGGTTGCTTTCACCGGCACGGAAGCGATCGCCACCTGCGGCAGCAAGTCCTTTGGCGGCATCCCAGCGGGCGCGACATTTCCCACTGCTAACGCGGGCACGCTGCCACTCGGCGACGCCGTGCCCGGCCGGTCGAGCGGTTCCTCCGCCGCCCGGCTCGGATCGATCGTGCTGTCGGTCTCGACACCGGTTCCGGCGGCGTAGATCGTCTGGTCGGTACCCTCGACCGCGAGCCCGCCGGGGTTCGCCGGGGCGATCTTGTACGGCCCCGTATCGGCGGCGATCAGCGGCGCATCTTCGGCGCGGGTTACTCCCGCGCTGCTGCCGCTGCTCTTCTTGCCAGCGACGACGACGTACAATCCTACCGCGATCAGCGCGAGCAGCAGCACGAATACCAATATACCGCCAAATAAACGCCCGCGTGGCACCATCGTCGAGCTGCGGTTGTCGCGCCGGTTATCGGGCACGCCCTCGGCAAGCCACGGCGCGTCGTCATCGATGTCTCTCGCCACTAATGCCGCTCCATCAGCGCATTTCCTCGACCGGTTCGACGCCCATGACGCCGAGCCCGTTGCGGATCACCTGCGCGACGCCGCGCGCCAGCGCCAGCCGCGCCGCGGTTAGCGGTGCATCGTCCGCGAGCACGAACCGCCGCGCCGGATCGTCATTACCGCGGTTCCACAACGCGTGGAAGGCGGCGGCGAGATCACCGAGGTAAAAGGCGACGCGGTGCGGTTCATTCGATACCGCCGCTGCCTCGACCGTGCGCGGCCACTGGGCGGCGAGCTTGACCAGCGCCAGCTCCTCGTCGTCGAGCCGGGTCAGATCGGCTTCGGGCAGTAGCATCCCGGCCTCGGCGGCGCGGCGCTGCAGCGAGTGGATGCGGGCATGCGCATATTGGACATAGAATACCGGATTGTCGCGCGACTGCTCGACGACCTTGGCGAAGTCGAAATCGAGCTGCGTGTCCGAGCGCTTGGTCAGCATGATGAATCGCACGACGTCCTTGCCGACCTCGCCCACGACGTCGGCCAGCGTCACGAACGACCCCGAGCGCTTCGACATTTTGACCGGCTCGCCGGCGCGAAACAGCCGCACCATTTGCACCAGCTTGACGTCGAGCGGGACCGCGCCGTCGGACAGCGCCCGCACCGCCGCCTGCATGCGTTTGACGTAGCCGCCGTGATCGGCCCCGAACATATCGACCAGTTCGGTAAAGCCGCGCCGCAGCTTGTCGAAATGATAGGCGACGTCCCCGGCGAAATAGGTCCAGCTGCCGTTCGACTTCTGCATAGCGCGGTCGCTGTCGTCGCCGAACTGCGTCGCCCGGAACAGCGTCTGCGGTCGCGGTTCCCAATCGTCCGCCGCCTCGCCCTTGGGCGCTTCGAGCACGCCTTGATAGATCAGACCCTTGGCCGCCAGTGCCGCCAGCGCCGAGGCTACTGCGTCGCCGAGTCCGGCTTCGGAGAAGAACACATCGTGGTGGATACCGAGCAGTGCGAGATCGGCACGGATGAGCATCATCATCGCCGCTACGGCGCGGGTACGGAACAGCGCCAGCCACTCGGCTTCGGGCGCTTCACTGTAACGATCGCCGAACTCGGCGGCGAGTGCCTGCCCGACCGGTACAAGGTAGTCACCCGGATAAAATCCATCGGGTATTTCGATGCTCTCACCCCGCGCCTCGCGGTACCGCAGGTGGACCGAACGGGCGAGCGTATCGACCTGCCCCCCGGCGTCGTTGATATAATATTCGCGCGTCACGTCGAACCCAGCATAGGCGAGCAAGCTGGCCAGTGCATCGCCGACCACCGCACCCCGGCAATGCCCCATGTGCATCGGCCCGGTCGGATTCGCCGACACATATTCGACATTGACCCGCCGCCCCTGCCCCAGGGTCGAGCGGCCGTAATCGGGTCCGGCGGCAAAGATCGCGTCGAGTTCGGCGCGCCAGACGCCTGGCTTGAGCCGGATATTGAGGAACCCCGGTCCGGCGACGTCGGCGCTCTCGACCTCAGGTAACCGCGCGAGATGCCGCACGATGCCGGTCGCGATCGACCGCGGCTGCATCTTGGCGGGCTTAGCCAGTACCATCGCCGCATTGGTCGACAGATCGCCGTGGCCCGCATCGCGCGGCGGCTCGACGGTGACATTACGCATGTCGAGCCCCGCCGGCAACTCGCCCGCGGCGACCAGTTCGGCAAGGGCATGGGCGACATGCGCGGCGTAACGGTGATAGAGGGTGGTCAAACTGGCTCCTGCTTCGGATTGGCTTAGCCGATACGTCGACGCCCCTCCACCACGCAAGGGCATGCTGGAGGGGCGTCATCCAGCGAAGTCACCAGAGCTACACCACTCAGAAGCTCACTCCCGCCGGCAGCGGCGACGGACCGACGACCCGCTCGTACTCCCGCAGCGCGTAGCGGTCGGTCATGCCTGCGATGAAATCGCCGACATGCCTCGCCCGCGCCGGTTCGTCCGCGGGCAGCGTCGTACGCCAGCGCTCGGGCAGCAGTTCAGCGTCGGCGTGGAATGCATCGAACAACCGCGCGACGACTAGTTGGGACGGATCACGCAGCAGCGACACTGCGGCGCTGCTGTACATGCGGTCACGCAGGAACGTCTTCAGCCCGTCGGCGGCATCCGCCATCGCGAGCGAGAATGCCACCAGCGTTCGCCCGGCCGCGCGGACATCCTGCACCGACCGGATGCCGCCCGCGCCGAACCGCGCGCGGGTCTCGGCGAGCAGGTCGTCGACCATGCGGCCGATCTGTTCGCGGAGCAGCTCGGGAATCAGCCGCCGCACTACGGCTGCCGGGAATCGCGCCTTCACCGCTACCCAGCAGGTCGCGGCGAACGGCACCGCGAGCACGTCGTCGATGCCGAACAGCCCGGCGCGTAAACCGTCGTCGAGATCGTGATTGTCGTAGGCGATGTCGTCGGCGATCGCCGCGACCTGCGCTTCGAGGCTGGCGTGGCTACGCAGGTCGAGCGGCACCTGTGCGTCGCATTCGGCCAGCGCCCATCCTGGCTCGGCAACCGGGCCGTTGTGCTTCGCCAGACCCTCGAGCGTCTCCCAGCTCAGGTTGAGGCCGTCGAAGCCAGGATAGCGCTGCTCCAGCTGCATGACGATGCGCAGCGTCTGCGCATTATGGTCGAAGCCGCCGTACGGCGCGAGACAGGCTTCGAGCGCGTCTTCGCCCGAGTGGCCGAACGGCGGGTGGCCGAGATCGTGCGCCAGTGCGATCGCCTCGGTCAGATCCTCGTTTAGACCGAGCGAGCGCGCCAGCGTCCGCGCGATCTGCGCGACCTCAAGGCTGTGCGTCAGCCGCACCCGGAAGTGATCGCCGTCGGGCGCGACAAACACCTGCGTCTTGTCGCGCAGACGGCGGAAGGCGCTGCAATGGACGATGCGGTCGCGGTCGCGCTGAAACGCGTCGCGGGTCGCGCTCGGGGCTTGCGGGTGCTGTCGCCCGCGCGAAGCGGCGGGATCGCAGGCATAGGGCGCGAGGGTCAGCGTGTCGCTCCTTGATAACGCGCCGATGACTAGCCCAGCTGGTCCCGATTGCGCTAGAGCAGCCGGGACAGCAGTATCGAGGAGCGCACCGTGACCGCCATCGGACAGGATTCGTTGAACGCCCGCCGCACGCTTAGTGTCGAGGGCAAGGACTACAGCTATTTCAGCCTGATCGCCGCCGGCGAAGCGCTCGGCGACATCTCGCGGCTGCCGTTTTCGATGAAGGTGCTGTTCGAAAATCTGCTGCGCTTCGAGGACGGCGTCACGGTCACCCACGACGATCTCAAGGCGATGGTAAAGTGGGCGGATGATCGCCGCTCGGACCGCGAGATCGCCTATCGCCCGGCGCGCGTGCTGATGCAGGACTTCACCGGCGTACCCTGCGTCGTCGACCTCGCGGCAATGCGCGACGCGATGACCAAGCTCGGCGGCGATCCGGCAAAGATCAACCCGCAGGTCCCGGTCGATCTCGTCATTGATCACAGCGTCATGGTCGACGAGTTCGGCACCGCACACGCGCTCAACGACAATATGGACCTTGAATACGCGCGGAACATCGAGCGCTACGAGTTCCTGCGCTGGGGCTCGTCGGCACTTAAGGGTTTTCGCGTCGTGCCGCCGGGAACCGGCATCTGCCATCAGGTCAATCTCGAATATCTCGCACAGACGATCTGGACCAGCCAGGCGGCCGACGGCAGCATGATCGCCTATCCTGACACGCTGGTCGGCACCGACAGCCACACGACGATGGTCAACGGGCTCGGGGTGCTCGGCTGGGGCGTCGGCGGCATCGAGGCCGAGGCCGCCATGCTCGGCCAGCCAGTCAGCATGCTGATACCTGAGGTCGTCGGCATGAAACTGGACGGCGTGCTGCCCGAGGGGGTCACCGCGACCGACCTCGTGCTGACCGTCACGCAGATGCTGCGCGCGCACGGCGTTGTCGGGCGCTTCGTCGAGTTCTATGGTTGTGGTCTCGATGCGCTGACGCTCGCCGACCGCGCGACGATCGCCAACATGGCCCCCGAATACGGCGCGACCTGCGGCTTTTTCCCGATTGACCAGGCGACGCTCAATTACCTCAAGCTGACCGGGCGCGAGCAGCACCAGATCGAACTGGTCGAGGCCTATGCTCGGGTGCAGGGGATGTGGCGCGACGCGACGCAGCCCGATCCGGTGTTCACCGAAGTGCTCCACCTCGATCTCGCCAGCGTCCAGCCATCGCTCGCCGGACCGCGCCGCCCGCAGGACCGCGTCCTGCTCGGCAACGCCGACGAGGCCTTCGAGACCGAACTCGCCGGCGGCTACAACAAGGGTGCCGAGGCCGACAAGCGCGTCGCCGTCGCCGGGGCGAGCCACGGCCTTGGCCACGGCGACGTAGTGATCGCGGCGATCACCAGTTGCACCAACACCTCGAATCCCAATGTCCTGGTCGCTGCCGGACTGGTGGCCCGCAAGGCGCGCGCGCTCGGGCTGCAGTCGAAGCCTTGGGTCAAGACCAGCCTCGCGCCGGGGTCGAAGGTCGTCACCGACTATTTCGCCAGCTCGAAGCTGCAGGACGACCTCGACTATCTCGGCTTCAACCTCGTCGGTTATGGTTGCACGACCTGCATCGGCAACTCGGGGCCGTTACCCGAGCCGATTTCGAACGCGATCAGCGAAGGCGATCTCGTCGCCGTGTCGGTGCTGTCGGGCAATCGCAACTTCGAGGGACGCGTCTCGCCCGACGTGCGCGCCAACTATCTCGCGTCGCCGCCGCTGGTCGTCGCCTATGCGCTGGCGGGGACGATGCGCAGCGATATGATCACCGATCCGCTGGGCCAGACGCCCGAGGGCAAGAACGTCTTTTTGAAAGACATCTGGCCGACCAACCAAGAGGTTCACGACATGGTGTCGTCGAACGTCACCGCCGAGATGTTCCGGTCGCGCTACTGCGATGTTTTTCTAGGCGATGCGCGCTGGCAGGGCATCAAGATCGAGGGCGGCGCGACCTACAAGTGGAATCCGGCGTCGACCTACGTGGCCAACCCGCCGTACTTCGAGGGCATGACGATGACCCCGGCGGCGGTAAGCGACATCGTCGCGGCGCGACCGCTCGCGATCTTCGGCGATTCGATCACCACCGACCACATCTCGCCCGCTGGATCGATCAAGGAAGCCTCGCCTGCGGGGCGCTACCTGAACGAGCACCAGGTCAGCCGGGCTGAGTTCAACAGCTACGGTGCGCGCCGTGGCAACCACGAGATCATGATGCGCGGCACCTTCGCCAACATCCGCATCAGGAACGAGATGGTCCCCGGCGTCGAAGGCGGGGTTACCAAGCATATGCCGGACGGCGAACAGTTGGCGATCTTCGACGCGGCGATGAAGTACAAGGCGGAGGGGACGCCGCTGGTGGTCGTCGCCGGTAAGGAATACGGCACCGGCTCGTCGCGCGACTGGGCGGCGAAGGGCACGACGCTGCTCGGCATCCGCGCCGTCATCGCCGAAAGCTTCGAGCGCATTCACCGCTCGAACCTCGTCGGCATGGGCGTGGTGCCGCTGCAGTTCGCGAGCGGCGTCGACCGCAAGACGCTCGGCTTCGACGGTAGCGAGACCTTCGGCATTACCGGCATGGCGAGCCTGCGCCCGCGGCAGACAATCAGCGTCGGCTTTACCCGGAGCGACGGCAGCACCGGCAGCTTCGAAACGCGCTGCCGCATCGATACCGAGCAGGAACTCGAGTATTTTTACGCTGGCGGCATCTTGCAATACGTGCTCCGCAAGCTGGCAGCGTGATACGAAAAAGGGGAGCAGCCTAGGCCGCTCCCCTTCACAGTTTACCGGCGCCGCCGAGCTAGGCGGTAATCGTCTGCCGACGCCGGGCGCGGCGGGCGCTAGTGCCGACGATACCGAAACCAGCGATCATCAGTGCCCATGCCGACGGTTCGGGAATGGCGCTGTTGATGAAGTCTAGGTTGCTGCTGACCGGCACGAAACCATTGAACTCTCCGAAGCTGCTGTTGAGCTTGGCATCGATGTCGCCGAAACTCATCCCGAAGCTCAGGCCGTACGAGGTCACCGACGCGATCTTGCCTTCGACGAACTGCGGTCCACCCGAGTCGCCGCCGGCGCTGCTGACTTCGGTCGCTCCGACGCCGAGGCTTTTCGGCCCGCAAAAACGCCCGTCCATCGTCCCCGTAATCGCGGTCGTTATCAGGCACGACGCATTATTCGCCTGAAGTCCGTTATCGAAGTCGGCCAGATAAGAGTTGGAGATGTCGGCAGTGCTGCCGAAAAAATTCTTGCCGGTGGCGGGATTGATATTTGTGAAGAACCCGTTGAAAATCGGATCACCCAGCCGGAAATCGTAGGTATTGTCGCCTTGCCGGAGACGGCCGGGATTGAGGTTGGCCCCGACCGATCCGCCGGTGTCCGAGCGCGCGCCATAGCCAGCGATGTTGTAACCGAGCCCGGATAGATCGTTGCCGGTATAGAGGTCGTACGACGTAAACGAGATTGGTGCCGGTGCCGATAGGCGCAGGACTGCAATGTCGTTCGCATCGATGACCGAGCCGGTGTACTTCGGATTCACCGAAATGCTTTTGATCGCGATCACCGTCGAGGTCGGGTCGGAGTAGACATTCGAGTCGGGATTCGTGTTGGCACCGAAGTACGCGGTGGTCGAAATCGGCCGCGCGTTGGTCCCGTTACTCACACAGTGCCCGGCCGTGAGGATGGAGATATGGTCGGAAAGCAAGCTGCCCGAACAGATGAAATTACCCGCGGCCCCCTCGTTCATGATCAGCGTGACAACGCCCTGATATTTGGGCTGGTTGGCGAAATAGATCGGATTGCCGCCCCCGGCTGCCGTAGCGGTCGAGGTCTGGCCGACGATCAGGCTCTCAGCCGTCCAGCTTAGGCCGTTGGTTGTCCCCGACTGGGTCAGGCTGGCGGCACTCGCCGCGATCGGTAACGCCAGCGGTATCGCCGCGATCATTCCAACAATACTGCGCATGCATATGCTCCCTGCTTGAAGTACGTGTTTCAGCATCTGTTCATCTCACGTCAACAATATTTTTATCACCAAAATTGTGACTAATTTATTTTTTTATCCGCCGGGAGCGGTCCGTGCGGCCACTGCGCCCTCCGAAGACACCCAATCTGGCGTCGGAATGGCTAGCGAAGACTGGGCCACAGCTATGGAAGCCTCTAAATTTTATGCGACACTTAAGTCACAGTTCATCAAAATAATTAGCGTTAAAAAACGGACGCTTGCTTTACGCCATGATCCGCGTTTCCATTCGTATCGGCGTCGTAATAACGCTAACCTCTAATGACGTGGAGACGTTGTGAAGCTAGCAAAGATCCTTGGAGGGCTTACGCTCGCCATGCTGTCGTCGACCTCGACTTTTGCGAGCGGGCGCGACCTCACCTACGATGGTGGTGCGACGCTGTTGACCGGTAGCGCGTTTGATGGTGCCAGTCTGGCTTCGTCCGCACCCGCTCCAGCGCTCAATGGTGCGGTCGGCTCGGCCATTATCAAGAGTTTCGCCGGTGTCTCGCAATACGACGTCGCTTCGGTGAAGCGTAATTTCATCCCGCCCGATACGATGGGTGCGGTCGGTACGACGCAATACGTCAGCATCGTCAATGGCGGCGTCGGCATTTACAGCAAGATGGACGGCAGTCGTCAGTCGTTCGTGTCGGATACAGCGTTCTGGGAAGCTGCCGGTCAGGTTGGCACCAATGGCGATCCGCGCATCGCCTATAACGCCACCGCCGGACGCTGGATCGCATCGACGTTCGGGGCGAATACGTCCGACATCCAGATAGCCGTCTCGAACACGTCGGATGCTGGCGGGACGTGGCAGTCGGTCAAGTTCACCGCCTATGCCGGAGCCGGATTTGGCGGTGCCATCGCCGATTACACCACGCTCGCGCTCGACCGGAACGCTGTTTATCTCGGCAGCAACGACTATGCGCGAGGATCTGCTGCAGCGAACGCTCCGATCGCCTTCCAGGGCACGACGCTCAGTGTCGTCCCGCTCGCCAGTGTGTTCGGTGCCGGGGCACCGACCGTCGCTGGCCTCAAGCAGTTCTTCACGCCGTACGATCCGACGTCATCGATCAACGACTTCACGCGCGGCTTTGCTATCCAGGGCGTCAACAGCAACGCCAACACCACGACTGGCGCGGTCGTGTCAGCGTCGATCAACGACGCTGCCTTGACCAGCTATCAAATCCTCAATGCCGGGACCGCCGGAGCGACCTTGACGGCAGGTGATCATCTGATCGGCGCGACTTACGACGGCAACAACCCCGGTCGCCAACCGAGCGGCTTCGACCGCAAGCCATCGCAGGTCATCGACACAAGTGACGACCGTGTCGGCGCAAGCGTCTACGAAGCCAACGGTCGCATCTACAGCGTCCATACCGTGACCGAGCCCGGTAGCAATTTCACCGAAATACGCTATGACGTCATCGACGCGGTAACCGGCGCGGTGCTCGACGAGGGCAACATCGGCAACGGCGGCAGCGATTATTATTATGGCTCGATCGCGGTCAATGCGACCGGACAGGTTGTTATCGGCTACGACCGCTCAGGTTACGGTCACGACGGCAACATCACGTTTGCGGCGCGCACCTTCGACACCAGTACGACTGGCACGCTGCTCCAGACCAGTGGCGAGCTCGTGATCAAAGTGAGCAGTATCAACGACTACCACAATGGCAGCACCGAATTTGTCGCTCCTGCCGGCCGCCAGCGCTTCGGCGATTATAGCTCGGTCACCGTCGATCCGAACGATCCCAGCAAGTTCTGGGCGACCAATCAGATCGCGCTCGAGTACAACACTGCCGCGAACGGCCATCCCGGCGGCAGCGGCGCCTCGCGCTGGGGCACGTGGATCGCCGAGATCCAAGCCGATGCGGTGCCTGAGCCGGCGACGTGGGCGATGATGATCGCTGGTTTCGGCATGGTCGGTGCGGTTGGCCGCCGCCGCCGCGTACGAGGCAATGCCGACCTGGCCGTCTGATCGGCAATGCGCAGGGCGGCGAGCGGTATGGTTCGGTTCGCCGCCCGTCAGTGCCGTATCGGCCGGTCGATCGCCGGCCGATACGAACCGATCATTTGCGCTTGCCCGCGGCAAACCTATCCAGCACAGCAGCAAAATGAACAGTGCGACGCTCGACCTTGACGAAGGCGGCCCGGCCGGCCGGGTCGTCCGGCTCGGAGGGGCACTGACGGTCGCCGGTATCGGTGAGATCGCGCCGCGGCTGCAGGCGCTGCGGCCCGACGGCCGCCCGCTGACGATCGATCTGGGCAAGGTCGACGGCATCGACACGATCGGCGCGTGGCTGGTGCACCGGCTGACGCGCGACTGGGATGCGGCGGGGCAGCCTGCTAAACTCGACGGCGCGTCGCCCGATGCCAAGCGGCTGATCGAAGAGGTCGCGGCGAACGACAAGCCGGTCGAGACGCGTGCACCGCACGTCAGCCGCGCCGCGCTCCAGCTCGAAATGATCGGACGTAGTGTCGTCGGTGCGGTCGACACGCTGGGTGCCTTTCTCGGCTTTCTCGGGCTGACGCTGGTGACGTTGTTCCAGACAATCTTCAGCCGACGGCACCTGCGCTGGAACGCCGTCGTTCATCAGCTCGAACTGGTCGGGGTCAATGCGCTCGGGATCGTCGGGTTGCTGTCGTTTCTCGTTGGTATCGTGCTGGCGCAGCAGGGCGCGGTGCAGCTCCAGCAGTTCGGCGCGGAGGTCTTCGTGGTCAACCTGATCGGCCGCTCGACACTGCGCGAACTCGGTATCCTGCTCACCGCGATCATGGTGGCGGGGCGCTCGGGGTCGGCGTTCGCAGCGCAGATCGGCTCGATGAAATTGAATGAGGAACTCGACGCGATGGAGACGATCGGCATGTCGCCGATCGAGGTGCTCGTGCTACCGCGACTGATCGCAACGGCGATCATGATGACGCTGCTCGGCTTCTACGGGTCGATCATGGCGATCGCCGGCGGCGGCTTGTTCTGCTGGGTTTACCTTAACCTGCCGCCGGTCAGCTTCATCCAGCGGCTGCAGGACGTCGTGCCACTCAGCGATCTCGTCATCGGCACGATCAAGGCCCCAATATTTGGCATTATCATCGCGGTCACCGGGTGCTTTCAGGGTATGCAGGTTACCGGCAATGCCGAGTCGGTCGGGCTGCGGACCACTGCGGCGGTCGTTCAATCGATCTTTCTCGTCATCGTCATCGATGCGTTCTTCGCGGTGTTCTTCACCGCGCTGGGGTACGTATGAGCGACACGGCGCGGGATAAGAGCATGCCCCAACCAGTCGTCCGGGTGCGCGGATTGCAAAATCGCTTTGGCGATCACGACGTCCACAAGAATCTCGACCTCGATGTCCTCCCCGGTGAAATTCTCGGTGTCGTCGGCGGCTCGGGGACCGGCAAGTCGGTGCTGATGCGCTCGATCCTCGGGCTGCAGACGCCGACGGCGGGAACGATCGAGGTGCTCGGCGAGCAGGTCGATCATCTCGACGGAGCGCAAGCGAAAGACCTGCGCCGCCGCTGGGGGGTGTTGTTCCAGGACGGCGCGCTATTCTCGTCGCTGACCGTTGCCGAAAATATCGAAGTGCCGCTCCGCGAATTCTACCGGCTGGCACCGGAACTGATGGACGAGATCGCCGGCTACAAGATCAATATGGTCGGCCTGCCGAACCACGCCGGCCAGCTGCTGCCGTCGTCGCTGTCGGGCGGCATGCGCAAGCGCGCCGGCATGGCGCGGGCGCTGGCGCTCGATCCGCAGCTGTTGTTCCTCGACGAGCCGACGGCGGGCCTCGACCCGATCAGCGCGGCGGCCTTCGACGAACTAATCCGGACGTTGCGCGATACCATGCACCTGACGGTGTTCCTGATCACTCACGATCTCGATACGCTGCATGCAATCTGTGATCGCATCGCGGTGATCGCCGACGGTGTCGTGCTGACGGTTGGAACGATCCCGGAACTATTGGCATTCGACCATCCGTGGGTGCAGGAGTATTTTCGCGGTCCGCGCGGACGCGCCGCGCTGGGAGCAGCCGCGGCTCCGGTCGAACAGAAGGGCGAGGCAGTTGGAAACGCGTAGTTCGTACGTCCTCGTCGGCGCGGTGACGCTGGCGATCGCGCTGGCGCTGTTCGGCATGGTGCTATGGCTGGCGAAGTTCTCCGGAACCGAGAAGCGCCAGTTTGATATCTTCTTCAAACAGTCGGTGAGCGGCCTCGCGGTCGGCAGCGCGGTTGCCTTCAAGGGCGTCCCGGTCGGCCAGATCAAGACGATCTCACTGCTTCCCAAAACCCCCGATCAGATCCGCGTCCGCATCGAGATCGGGGCCGACGTGCCGATCTTGCGCGGCACGACCGCCGGGATCGAGGGCGTCGGTTTCACCGGTGTCAGCCAAATCCAGTTGACGGGCGCAATCTCGAACGCCCCACCGATCAGCGACGAGGGGCCGTACGGGGTTCCAGTGATCCCGCAGCGCCCCGGCGCGATCGGCGAACTGCTCGCCACCGCGCCCGAACTGCTCAACCATATATCCGACCTGACCGCCAGCTTGAATAAACTGCTCAATGACGACAACCGCGCCTCGATCGATGGCATCCTCAAGAACACCAACCGGCTGAGCGCGGCACTCGCCGACCGTGGTCCCGAGATCGCGGCGACGCTTGTCGAGACGCGCCAGACGCTCGCCGCTGCGGCCAGCGCCGCGCGGTCGCTGTCGACGCTGGTTACGCACACCGATCAGCTCGTCACCGCCGACGGCAAGCCGCTGGTCAAGGAGCTGCACGCGACCATCGCCCACGCCAACGCGACGCTTGCGAAGGTCGAAGGCGTCGTCGGCAGCGCGCAGCCGGGAATCGATGCGTTGACCACGCAGACCTTGCCCGCAGCGGGCGCGCTGGTCCGCGACCTGCGCCAGCTGACCGGCCAGCTCGGCGCGTTTGCCGGCAAGCTCGATCAGGATCCCGCGAGTGCAATCATCGGCGGGCGACGGCTGCCCGAATATACCGGCGACGGCACGGCCAAGAAGAAAGGCAAGTGATGCGCCAGTTATCCATCCCGGCGCTTGCGGCGACTGCGACATTGCTGCTAGCGCTCTCAGCCTGCGGCCCGCTGGTCCAGATCGGCGGTAACGATAAAGCTCCCGCCGCGCTGATGACATTACGCGCCACCGCCGCTCCTGTAGCCAACACAACAGCTTACGACCGCAGCCGTGCCGTGTTGGTGCAGATTCCCGCCGCGAGCGGCGCGCTGCAGACGCTACGGGTGCCAGTCATCACGAGCGATACGCAGCTTGCCTATCTCACCGGCGCAACGTGGGCCGAGCAGCCCAACCGCCAGCTGCAGCGCGTCCTTGCCGACACGCTCGAGGCGAACGGCGTCGCGACGCTCGACCCGCGCGCTGCACCGCTCACTCCCGGGCGCAGTCTCGACGGCACGCTGATCGAATGCAGCCTCGATGTCCGCGACGTCGCACACGTGATGGCGCGCGTCCGCTACGACGCCGCGCTGGCGACGAACAGCAAGGGCCCCGTCGCGCTACGCCGCTTCGACGCCAGCGAGCCGGTAGTCAGCCAGTCACCTGCCGATGTGGCTGTGGCGCTCAACACCGCCGCGAATCGGCTTGCGGGCGATGTGGCGAATTGGGTGAAGGCGAATTGATTCTCCCCGATTTCGGGGAAGGGAGCGGGCAGCTTCGGGTTGGTTGAGGGGCCGACGCTCAAGTCGACAGCATGTCGCCTGTAACCGCATCGACTACGGCGACCAATTCTCCAGTGTTTCGACCAACTTCGAGAGCCACGCGTTGGTCTGATGGCCATCGATCGCACGGTGGTCGATGGTCAGCGAGACGTACGCCATGGGGCGAACCAGTATCGCATCGCCGCCGTCGACCTGCCGCACGACAACGCGCTTCTCGAGCTTGCCGACGCCGAGAATCGCCGATTGCGGCTGGTTGATGATGACCGGCGTCGCCAGCAGCGACCCCGAGACGCCGTGGTTCGAGATCGTGAAGGTGCCGCCGCGCACGTCGGCCCCGTTCAGTCTGCCGTCGCGGGCCAGCGCCACGAGTTCGCCGAGCCGGGTGGCGATGCCGAGCAGCGACAGCGTCTGCGCGCGCTGCACCACCGGCACGACCAGCCCCTTGTCGCCGAGCGCGGTACCGACGCCGATGTTGATGTCGTCGAAGACGTCGAGCCGGTCGTCATGCCAGCGGCTGTTGAGCACCGGCACTGCGCGCATCGCGGCAACCGACGCGGCAATCAGATAGGCGGTATACGTCAGATTGGCCCCACCCGCCGCGAACACCGCCTGGTGCTTGAGCCGGTGCGCGATAATCGCGCTGAAATCGGCCTCGAAAACCGCGGTGACCTGCGGGGCGGTAGTCACCGAGCCAAGCATGTTGGCGGCTATCGTCAACCGCATGCGATCGTGCGGAACCGAGCGGACGCCGCCTGCGGAACTGACGGCCAGCAACGCGGCGGCAGTCGGTGTAGCTGCCACATCGGCCCGCGCCGCGACGACGGCGTCGACATCGGCGCGGGTCACCCGCCCGCCGCGGCCGCTACCGGTGATCGTCGCAGGATCGACACCATGCTGGCGGACCGCTCGGCGTACTGCCGGAGACAGCGGCGTCGACTGGAGATTGTCGGACTCCGACGCGGTCTTTACCCCAGACGCTTCGTTGCGCTGCACAGCGTTGGCTGACACGTCCTCGTCTATCGTCAGCGCGATGCGCCCGAGGATAGCCCCCGGTATCGCGTCGCCGTCCACCGCGATCAGAATTTCCTGTAGCACCCCGCCGACCGCCGCCGAGACCTCCTGCGTCACCTTGTCGGTCTCCAGCTCGACCAGCGGCTCATTCTCGGCGACCGCGTCACCGATTTGCTTGAGCCACGCGCGGACGACCGCCTGGGTGCCCTCCTGCTCGAATGGGACAATGATGTCGTGCATCGCGGCCATGCGTCAGAACTCGATCAAGTCGTCGATCCTGGCGCGAATGCGCTCGACCGACGGGACTGCCCGATCGAGCAGCACGGCATTATGCGGGCTTGGGATGTCGGGCATCGTCAGCCGCGACACCGGCGCGTCGAGGTCGATGAACGCCTCGTCGGCGACGACCGCGGCGATCTCGGCCCCGAAGCCCGCGGTCTGCAGATCCTCGTGGACGATCAGGCAGCGCCGCGTCCGCCGTACCGAGGCGAGCACCGCCGCCTTGTCCCACGGCATCAAAGTGCGCAGGTCGATAACATCGGCCGAGCGCCCCTCGGCAGCCGCCTCGCAGCGCGGCACCATCGCACCCCAGGTGACGATGCTGATCGCGTCGCCGGCCCGCGTCGTCTTCGCTCGCCCGAACGGCAGCACATAGTCGTCACCGGGGTACGGCCGCCGCGCCCAGACATCATCGAGCATGGCACGATGTTCGAAGAAGATCACCGGATCATTGCCGCGCAGCCCGGCGCGCAGCAGCCCGACGGCATCTTCGGCGTTCGACGGCACCGCAACCATCCAGCCCGGTGCGTGGACGAACGCGACCTCGTTGGTCTGGCTGTGCCACGGGTCGCCGCACTTGAAGAAGCCGCCGGGAATGCGGACGACCATCGGTGCGGCGAAGCGATTGTTGGTCCGCCAGCGCATCGTGCCGCAATCGTTAAGCTGCTCGGTCGCCGGCTCGGCATATTTGCGGAACTGGATTTCGGGAACCGGCATCAGCCCGGCCAAGGCCATGCCGACGGCGCGCCCGATGATGCCCTCCTCCGACAGGCTGGTGTCGAAGACGCGCGCGCTCCCGAACTTGTCCTGCAGCCCGAGTGTAACGGCATGAACACCGCCCTTAGGGCCGACGTCCTCGCCGAACAGCACGACGCGCGGGTTGATCGTCAGCTCGTGATCGAGCGTCCGACGGATCGCGGTAACCATATTGACGCGCTGGCCTTCGAGCATAGATGCGGCGCAGGGCGGCGGCGGCGTGTAGCCGTGCGTCCACTGCCCGCCCATCGTCTGCAGCGCACCGGGTTCGGCGAACACATGCCGCATGACGGTGGCCGGATCGGCGACCGGCCGTGCCTCGGCGGCTTCCCGCGCGGCCTCGGCGGCGGCGGCGGCCTCGGTCTCGACCGCGCTCCACTCGGCCTCGCTCAGCGCGGCGGGCACGAGAAAAGCGCGCAGCTTAGGCAGCGGGTCGCGCTGCCATTCGGCCTCGACGAACGCCGGCGACTTATACGTCTGCGTGTCCTGGAAGCTGTGGCCCTGCAGCCGCGGCACTGTCAGGCGTAGCAAGCAGGGCCCGCGCCGCTCGCGGACATGCGCCACCGCCGCCGCGACCAGCTGCGCCGCTTCGGCGGGTTCGGTGCCGTCGCCGCTGAGAACTTCGAGCCCCGCCCAGCCGGAGAGGTTGGCGGCGATATCGCCGCCCGGTGTCTGAAAGCTCGACGGCACCGAGATGCCGTAGCCATTGTCCTCGATATAGAACAGCATCGGCAGCGCCTGGGTCGTGGCGATCGTCAGCGCCGCCCAGAAGCCGTTCGACGCGACCGACGCATCGCCGCCGAGCGCGACTGCGATCGCATCGGCGTAGGCGGGATCGGTCAGTACTTCGCGATGGTACTCGATCGCTTGCGCCCAGCCCGCAGTCGGCGTGTACTGCGCCCCGACGCCGCCGCACATCGGCAGCGCCGACGCGCCGTACCGGTTCGGGTAGTTGAACACCACGCCGATATCGCGCCCGTCCGAATAGCCGCCGCTGCGCCCCATCGCCGAGCCGAGCGCATCGGCGACATCGACTCCGAACGCCAGGAGAAGCGGCCGCGAACGGTAATAGCCGCACGCCGCATCGGTCGTCCGGGTCAGCTGGCAGCCGAGCAGCACCTGCGCCAGATCGTGCCCTCGCGCCGAGAACTGGTACAGGACCTTCTTCTCGGGAACGAGCCGCGTTTCCTCCATCGCATCGAGCGCGCGCGACAGCTGGACGAGGTAGGCGACGCGCCGCCAATCGATCGCCGGATCGGGAGCGTTGCTCAACATCATAGGCCCTGATACGCCCCGGTTCGCGCCTGTAAAGAGCCCGCTACGCCAGACTCTTGCTCGCCATCTCGAAGACATCCTTCGAGACGCCGGCTCGCCCGACGATGCGCTCGAGCTCGGCGCGCATCAGGCTCCCGCGGCTCGCGTCGAAGCGCCGCCAGCGGCCGAGCGGGGTGACCAGCCGCGCCGCCAGCGACGGGTTGAGCGCGTCGACCGCGATGACCTCGTCGGCGATCAGCCGGTAGCCGGCACCGTCGGCGACGTGCAAGCGTAGCTGGTTCGCGCCGAACGCGCCGATCAGCGCACGGAGCCGATTGGGGTTGCTGCGGCTGAACGCTGGATGCGCCCGCAGCGCCTCGACCTGCGCCAGCGTCTCGGGCCGCGTTGACAGCGCTTGCGCGGTGAACCATTTGTCGATCACCGATGCATCGCCAGCGAAGCGCGCGTAGAACGATGTCAGCGCCGCCTCGCGCTCGGGCGCGGCCGAGTTGACCAGCCCGCCGAGCGCGGCAATACGATCGGTCATATTGTCGGCATCGGTGAACTGCGCATATGCCGCCGCGACCGCGTCCGCCGCGTCGTCGGCGAGCAGATAGCCGAGCGCGACGTTCTTCAACCGCCGACGGCCCTTGGCCTCGGGGGTCTGCTCGTAGCGGTTGGCCCCGTGGTCCTCATACGCCGCCCACCACTCACGCCGCAGCGCCGCCGCCACCTGCCGCCGCACACCGTCGCGCCGGGCATGGATCGCGTCGACCGCGACGATTGCCGCCTGGTCGCCGATGAACGCCTCCGACGGCAGCAACACCGCCTCGGCGATGAACGCCGGATCGAGCCCCGAGCGCAACGTTGCGCTAATCGCCGCAACCAGGTCGTCGGCAGGACCGTCGTCGGCGAGCACCGCCAGCGCCAGCCGCTGCAGCGCTTCGTAGCGCGCGAACGGGTCGTCATCGTACGCCGACAGGAACGCCAACTCGTCGCGCGACGCCGCGGTCGACACGATCACCGGGGCCGAGAAGCCGCGGTTGAGTGACATCACCGGCAGCCGCTCGACGCCAGCGAAACTGACGCTCGCCGCGCCGCCCAGCTCGACGACGCGCTCGTCACCGAGCCGGATGCCGCTGTCGCGGTCGAACAGCGCCACTCGCAGCGGCAGCGTCATCGGCAGCTTGTCGGGCTGACCCGGTGTCGGCGGCACCGTCTGTGCCAGCGCCAATGTCGCGGTCGCGCTCGCCGCATCGTGGTGCAGCTCGGCGGCAATCCGCGGCGTCCCCGCCTGCGCATACCAGCGGCAGAAGCCGCTGAGGTCGTGCCCGGTCGCGTCGGCCATTGCCGCGAGCCAGTCGTCGGTGGTCACCGCCTGGCCGTCGTGGCGCTCGAAATACAAATCGGTACCGCGCCGGAAGCCCTCGGCCCCGAGCAGCGTGTGCAGCATGCGGATGACTTCGGCACCCTTGTTGTAAACCGTCGACGTATAGAAATTGCCGATCTCGATATAGTGATCAGGACGGATCGGGTGCGCCAGCGGCCCGGCATCCTCGGGGAATTGCACGCCACGCAGCGTCCGCACGTCGTCGATCCGGCGCACCGCTGCCGAGCCCTGATCGGCCGAGAACTGCTGATCGCGGAACACCGTCAAGCCTTCCTTGAGCGACAGCTGGAACCAGTCGCGGCAGGTAACGCGGTTGCCGGTCCAGTTGTGGAAATATTCGTGCGCGACGACCGTTG
>JAYTHJ010000054.1:0-1872 GCA_043732725.1 Sphingomonadaceae bacterium
CTTGGTGCCGCCTCGCGGACCCCGACGTCGACGTGCTCCGCGAACTGCGCGAAATTGTCGATGAACAACTTGACCAGCGTCGCCGCCTTGGCGTCGTACGCCGCCGTGTCGGCCCAAGTGTCGCGCGGGTTGAGAATCAGCATATCGACGCCGGGCACGGTAATCGGGACCTGAAAGCCAAAGTTCGGGTCGGTGCGGAACGGCGCGTGGTTGAGCGAGCCGTCGAGCGCGGCGTTCAGGAGGGCGCGGGTAACCCGGATCGGCATACGCTTGCCGACGCCGAAGATGCCGCCAGTCCAGCCGGTGTTGACCAGCCAGCAGTCGACGCCGCCCTTGGCGATGCGCTCCTTGAGCAGACCGCCATAGACGCTCGGGTGACGCGGCATGAACGGCGCGCCAAAACACGTCGAGAACGTCGCCTCGGGGTCCTTGACGCCGATTTCGGTTCCGGCGACCTTGGCGGTGTAACCGCTGAGGAAGTAATACATCGCCTGGTCGGGCGTCAGCTTGGCGATCGGCGGCAGCACGCCGAACGCGTCGGCAGTGAGCATGATGATGTTCTTGGGCGTCGGTCCCATATTGTCGGCGGACGCATTCGGAATGAACTCGATCGGGTACGCGCCGCGGCTGTTTTCCGCGAGCGTGGCGTCGTCGAGGTCGAGCGTCCGCGTCGCCTCGTCCATGACGACATTCTCGAGCACCGTGCCGAACCGACGCGTCGTCGCGTAGATTTCGGGCTCGGCCACCTCGGAGAGACGGATCATCTTGGCGTAGCAGCCGCCCTCGAAGTTGAACACGGCGGTATCCGACCAGCCATGCTCGTCGTCGCCGATCAGCGTGCGGCTGGCATCGGCGCTGAGCGTTGTCTTGCCGGTCCCCGACAGGCCGAAGAATACCGCGGTATCGCCGTGCGCGCCGATATTGGCCGAGCAATGCATCGGCATCACGCTCAGCGGCGGCAGCTTGTAATTGAGGATCGAGAACACCGACTTCTTCATCTCGCCCGCATAGCGTGTGCCGCCGATCAGGATCAGCTTCTCGCTGAAGTTGACCGCGACGACGGTCTCGCTGCGGCAACCGTGGCGCGCCGGATCGGCACGGAACGATGGTAGGTCGATGATGGTGAACTCGGGGGCAAAGTCTGCAAGCTCACTCGGCTTAGGCCGCACCAGCAACGTACGGATAAATAGCGAGTGCCACGCAAACTCGGTGATAACGCGGACGTTGGCGCGATATTCGGGCTGCGAGCCGCCGAACAGATCCTGGACGAATAGCGTGTCCTTGGCCCTGAGCGCCGCCGTGAAGTCGGCCTTCAGCGTCGCGAAGTGCGCGGGCGACATCGGCTTGTTCGACTTACCCCACCAGATCGCGTCCTCGGTCTCGGCGTCGCGCACCATGAACTTGTCGTTCGGCGAGCGCCCGGTATGCGGGCCAGTCTCGGCGACCAGCGCGCCGTCCCTCGACAGCCGCCCCTCGCCGCGCGCCACCGCCGCCTCGACCAGCGCCGCGGTCCCGAGGTTCCAATGCAGCGCCGCGCCCGTTTCAAAGCCCTGCGTCTCGAGGCCGTGGCGGGGTGCACTCATCCAAACTCTCCCAAAGTATCTAAAGCGATTCTTGGGCAACTGTTTACAGGAAGCCCGCTGTTCGCGTCAAAGCCGGAGCTCAAAGATGCCGCGTCGGGCGCATTGAGCAAAGGTGTTACCAATAGCGTCCGCCGAAGGAGCGGAGAGGCGCGGGACTTGCGTTCCGCGCCCGTCTGGCGGCATGGCTGGAACTGAAAGGACGCCGATGCCAAGCACGCCCGCGACGATCGCGCTCGTCGACGACGATCGTAACATCCTGACCTCGGTGTCGATCGCGCTGCAGGCCGAG
>JAYTHJ010000055.1:0-1859 GCA_043732725.1 Sphingomonadaceae bacterium
TTGAGCAACGTCACCTGCTGCGCCGGGGCGGGGACGCCGGCCTGCGCATTGAGGTCGAGCAGTGCTAGCCCGACGACAAGATAATTGAGTGCTCCTGACAGCACCGAGCGCTGCGTGGCGACCGCACCCTTCGGGCTGCCGGTCGAGCCGCTGGTATACATGATCGTGCAGTCGTCCTCGGGCGCGACCGGAGCGATGAACCACGGCGCGACCGGCCCATCGGCGAGTTCATCCTCCATTCGCGCAAAGCCGAGCTGGCCCGCAACGACGGCGCTGGTCCGCACCGTGATCACCGGCGGGCAGTCTGGTAAGGTGTGCAGCCGGCGTGCGCGCTCCTCGTCGGCGATGACCAGCCGCGTACCGCTGTCGGCAATGCCGTAGCCGAGTTCTTCGGTCTGCCACCACGCGTTCATCGGCACCGCGATTGCGCCGAGCTGCATCAATCCGATGAAGCAGGTGATCCACTCGGGGTAGTTGCGCATCGCGATACCGACGCGGTCGCCCTTGGCGATGCCATGCCGTAGCTGGAGCACCGCCGCGATCCGTACGCCCTCGGCGTGGACCTGCGCGAAGCTGTAGCGCTCATCGCGGTAGACGAGGAACTCCTTGGCGCCCTGCTGCGCGCAGAAATAGGCAAAATACTCACGCATGTTATTCGGGGCTGTCTTGAACACCGGATAATCGTTGCCACGGACCGTAGCGGTGGTGACCTCGAGCGGACCGCCGGGCGCGATGATCCGGTCCACGACGGCATCGAGCGCGATGTCTAGTGCAGTTGGCATGTCAGTAACCCATCAGGCTGGCGAGACGGTCGCCGTGGAAGGTGATGTCGCCGAAGGTTTCCTGCGCGGCGCGGGCGCGTTTCATGTAGAAGCCGATGTCGAAATCGTCGGTCATGCCGATGCCGCCGTGCATCTGTACCGCCTCGTTGGTGGCAAGCCTGGCGACCTCGCCGACCTTGGCCTTGGCAAGGCTGGCGAACATCGGCGCGCGGTCCTCGTTGTCATCGAGCGCGGTCAGCGCGCGCAGCGTCACCGAGCGCGCCAGCTCGAGCTCGCAGAACAGGTGTGCGGCGCGGTGCTGGAGCGCCTGGAAGCTGCCGATATGCACCCCGAACTGCTCGCGCTGCTTCAAGTAATCGACCGTGCGGGTGAAGCTCTCGTGCGCGACGCCGAGCATCTCGGCGGCAAGGCACGCGCGCCCGGCATCGAGCACGCGGGTCAGCACCGCCCAGCCGCCGCCGACTTCGCCGAGCACATCGGCCCCGTCGACCTGTACATTGGTCAGCGTCACTGCGGCGGCGTTGCGCGTATCGACCATCGATCGGCGCTTGACCGCGATGCCGGCTGCCTTGGTGTTGACGAGGAACAGCGTGATGCCAGTTTCGTCTTCGTCGGCCCCCTCGGTGCGGGCCGCGACGATCAGCGTGTCGGCGACATGGCCGTCAAGAACGAAGCCCTTGTGGCCATTCAATTTGAACCCATTACCCGACGCCTCGGCGCGGGTCGCGACATGCGCTGGGGCGTGGCGCGAGGCCTCGTCGGTGGCGAGCGCACCCAGCCACTCGCCCGCCGCGAGCCGCGGCAGATAGTGCGCCTGCTGCTCATCCGAGCCGCCCGCCAGCAGCGCGGTGGCGGCGAGCACAGCCGTCGACAGCAGCGGCGACAGCGACAGGTTGCGCCCTGTCGCCTCGGCGATCAGCCCGGCCGCGACATAGCCGAAGCCCGAGCCGCCATGCGCCTCGGAAATCAGCACCCCGGCGAAACCCATCTCGGCCATCTTCGCCCAGGTGGCGCGGTCGAACCCGGTTGCATCGTGCACATCGCGCAACCGGCGCAGGTCGCCGACCGGCGCTTCGG
>JAYTHJ010000056.1:0-18320 GCA_043732725.1 Sphingomonadaceae bacterium
GCGTCGCCGTGCATCAGCACCGGCATGACCTGCGTGCGCTGCTTATCGCCGCGCACCGTCTGGATCGAGCGCACCTTGCCGAGCACGACCGGATCGACCGCTTCGAGGTGTGACGGATTGGGGGTCAGCGACAGATGCACGGTGTTGCCGTCGAACTCCCGGTCGGTCGACGTACCGAGGTGATATTTGACATCGCCCGAGCCGCCGACATCGTCGGGGTTCGACGAGCCGCCGCTGAACTCATGGAAGATAACGCGGAACGGCTTCTGCATGACGTTGCCGAGCATGTTGAGGCGGCCGCGGTGCGGCATCCCGAAGACGATCTCCTTAACGCCGTTCTGGCCACCGATCTTGATGATCGACTCCATCGCGGGAATCATCGACTCGCCGCCATCGAGGCCGAAACGCTTGGTCCCGACATACTTTCTGCCGAGAAACTTCTCGAATTGCTCGGCCTCGACGATTTTGTTGAGGATCGCTTTCTTACCAAGGTCGGTGAACTGGATTTCCTTGTCGCGGCCTTCAATGCGGTCCTGGATAAAACGCCGTTCGTCGACGTCGTTGATGTGCATGTACTCGACGCCGACGTTGCCACAATAATTGGCGCGCAGGATCGATACCAGCTCACGAACGGTAGCGGACGCGAGCCCGAGCGCGCCGTCCAGATAGATCGGTCGATCCTCGTCGGCGTCGGTCAAAAATCCGTGATACGCCGGGGTCAGATCGGCTGGCAGCGAGCGTTTCGACAGCCCGAGCGGATCGAGGTTCGCCGCCAGATGGCCGCGCACCCGGTAAGTGCGGATCAGCATCATCGCCGCGATCGAGTCCTTGGCCGCCGCATCGGTCGCGGCCGGATCGAATGCGGGCACCTCGCGAGCGGGTGCAGCCGCCGTCGGTGTTGCGGGCGCTGCCAACATCACTGCCGCGGCGCGTTCGGGAACCAGCGTCAGCGGCGCGGCTTTCGCTGGCTTCGGCGCGACTACCATATCGGCGGCATCGAGCGCGGTCGTCAGGTCATCGCGCGGTAGCAGCGGCCAATCGCTGCGCGCCCAGCTCGGGCCGGCAAAATCCGCCGCGCTCGGCAGTTCGTCAAAGCTGTCCATCAAAAATCCCCGACCGATGTGCGGGTCTTAGCGTCCGCAGGTGAACGTGTCACCCAGCTTACCCACCCTTCGATGAAGCTTAGGTGACGATCGTTGATCGCCTTCTCAACAACGGCACCGCCGCTCGCTCGCTTGACCCGCCGATCAGCCCTTGAGCAGCTCGAGCATTGTCGTGCCGAGCGCACTGGGCGAGTCGGCGACGCGGATGCCGGCGGCGCGCATCGCCTCGATCTTGTCCTCGGCCTTGCCCTTGCCGCCCGCGACGATCGCACCGGCATGGCCCATACGGCGGCCGGGCGGTGCGGTCCGCCCCGCGATGAAGCCGACCATCGGCTTCTTGACCTTGTTGAGCCGGACGAACTCTGCGGCATCCTCTTCCGCCGCGCCGCCGATTTCGCCAATCATGACGATCGAATGCGTTTCAGGATCGGCGAGGAACAACTCGAGCACGTCGATGAAGTTGGTGCCGTTGACCGGATCGCCGCCGATGCCGACCGCGGTCGTTTGGCCGAGCCCAGCGGCGGTGGTCTGGTGCACCGCCTCGTACGTCAACGTTCCTGAGCGCGACACCACGCCGACCGAACCCTTGCGGAAGATATTACCCGGCATGATGCCGATCTTGCATTCGCCGGGCGTCAACACGCCGGGGCAGTTCGGTCCGATCAGTCGCGACTTCGAGCCCGACAGTGCCCGCTTCACCTTGACCATATCGAGCACCGGAATACCCTCGGTGATACAGACGATCAGCGCGATCTCGGCATCGATCGCTTCGAGGATGGCATCGGCGGCTCCCGGCGGCGGCACATAGATGACACTCGCATCGGCCCCGGTCCGCGTCTTCGCCTCGAGCACGGTGTCGAACACCGGCAGGTCAAGGTGCGTGCTGCCGCCCTTGCCTGGCGCGACGCCGCCGACCATTTTGGTCCCATAAGCGATCGCGCCTTCGGAGTGGAACGTCCCCTGCTTGCCGGTAAAGCCCTGGCAAATGACCTTGGTCGATGAATTGACGAGGATGGACATGTTTACTCCGGATCGGCGTATTTGAGTTCGCGGTTCATAATCGCGTCCCAGTCATACGGGTTCGTTTCAGGAAAATATTTGCAGGCAACGCCTGCCTCTTTTGAAGCATCGTAGCCAGCATCGTCAAAGGCATCGACAATCGCCGCCTGTAGAATGGCTTTGAGGCTGGGATTATCAACGCAGTTGGCGGGTGAGTTGCACGCGGCCCTTACTGATCGAGTTCTCCCAGCTGACCGAGCGGAAAACTGGTTGGTGATCCCACTTCAGCATGTGGAGCATGATCAAACTGAGCAGGCTTTCAAGCTTGTTAACTTCCCCCTTGCCCAAGCTCTCGATTTCCTCTGCCAAATTTTCAATCTCGAGATCGTTAGATTTCAATGCGGGAAGTCGCTTTGCCTGATCAAACGCCCATGCGGCGTAATCATCTTTGTAGGTTGCAATACCGTCGATCGGCTTGATCTTGTCGAAATAGCCCATTTTGCCCTCCTCGACCGTCGCCAAAGTTAGCACATCCGCGCTCACTCCGCCTGCTTCACTGCCGCGACAATCTTCGCCGCGGCATCACCAAGGTCGTCGCCCGAGACGATCGGCAGGCCACTCTCGGCGAGTATCTTCTTGCCGAGTTCGACGTTGGTGCCTTCCAGCCGCACGACCAACGGCACCGACAAATGCACTTCCTTCGCCGCCGCGATAATGCCTTCAGCGATGATATCGCAGCGCATGATGCCGCCGAAGATATTCACGAGGATCCCCTTCACCGCCGGGTCGGAGAGGATGATCTTGAACGCCGCAGTGACCTTCTCGGTGGTCGCGCCGCCGCCGACGTCGAGGAAGTTCGCCGGCTCCGCCCCGTTGAGCTTGATGATGTCCATCGTCGCCATTGCGAGGCCGGCCCCGTTGACCATGCAGCCGATGGTGCCGTCGAGCTTGATATAGCTGAGGTCGTACTTCGACGCTTCGACCTCGGCGGGGTCCTCCTCGGTCAGGTCGCGCAGCGCGAGGATGTCGGGATGGCGGAACAGCGCGTTCGGATCGAAGCTCATTTTGGCATCGAGCACGAGCAGCTTGCCGTCGGTCGTCGTGGCCAGCGGGTTGACCTCGATCTGCGCCGCGTCGGTGGCGACGAACGCCGCGTACAGTTGCGCGACGGTCGCCTGCGCCTGCTTGGCGAGATCGCTGGTCAGGCCGAGCGCGAACGCGACGCTCCGGCCGTGGTGCGGCTGGATGCCCGCGGCGGGGTCGATGATAAAGGTGTGGATGCGCTCGGGGGTGTGCTCGGCGACATGCTCGATGTCCATGCCGCCTTCGGTCGACGCGACCAACGCGATCTCGCCCGAACCGCGGTCGACCAGCAGTGCGAGATAGAACTCCTTGGCGATATCGGCCCCGTCGGTGACGTATAACCTGTTGACCTGCTTGCCGTGCGCCCCGGTTTGGATCGTCACCAGTGTGTTGCCGAGCATGTCGGCGGCGGCGGCGCCGACCTCGTCGGCCGAGTGCGCCAGCCGCACGCCGCCCTTGGCCTCGGGGCTCAGCTCCCGGAACTTGCCCTTGCCGCGCCCGCCCGCATGAATCTGCGACTTGACCACGAACAGCGGTCCGGGAAGCTTGCCGGCAGCGGCGACCGCCTCATCAACCGACAACGCCGCGAAGCCGAGCGGGATCGGAACGCCGAAGTGCGCAAGCAGCTCCTTCGCCTGATATTCGTGGATGTTCATGGGCGACGCTCCCGAAGCTTGTTACGGGGCGTCTATGGATTGGACATCGGATGACCGCAAGGCAGCATCGAGGGGCGCCGTTGAACGCCCGGCTGCATCTCAGACGAACGGAATCGGTAGAGCTTGCGACATGCGCCGTGCCTTGCCTTCCGCCGTTGCGGCCCGTATGCCTATTATGCGGTCGGAGCGTGGCGCAGTCTGGTAGCGCACTTCGCTGGGGGTGAAGGGGTCGCAGGTTCGAATCCTGTCGCTCCGACCAGCACCAAATACGGCATCGTTAGAAACTCTTTCGGCACACTAAATTCAGCGGCGTCAGCGCGGTTTGGGGACTCTTTCGACACACCCAATTCGGCGGCGAAATCTTGGTTTGGAGACTCTCTCGACATCCTTAGATTGCGCTATCACCGAGTGCTTTGACCAGGCGCCGGCGGCACGGCCAACACGATTTAATTCAGCGCGGCCACGCCTCGACCGCGAGTCGGCGGCGCGCGTCGCAGGTGGCCAGCAGCGACGCCGCCGCATCGACCCATGCCACGGCCTCGCCGCCGGTGGTGAACTTCGCCGGCAGCGGGCCGCACGCAAGCGTCGCCTCAGCAGGTGGCGGCGAGAGCGGCATTGGCGGCGGCGATCGCAGCGGTGCCGAGCTGCACCTCGCGCAGATCAGGACAAGCTACAGCGGCAGCGGGCGTCGCGACATAATGGATGACCTCTCGGGAGATGGGAGCCCGTTGAACCGCGTAGTTCTGGACGCGGCGGGCGTTTTTGCTGTCGGCGGCCACGCTGCGGCTCTGGCGGAGCGCGCTGAGCATTGCCGCCACTGTAGCCGATGCAGCTGCGTCAGCGGCGGCGCGTGTAATCCAGACGCCGCGTTCGTGGTGAATACCACGGTCGTACGTCGCAGGGGTGAGCCAGGCATAGCCGCCGACCGGTAGCACCGCGCCGGCAAGATAGCGCCCTTCGCCGCCGATCAGCAGCGCGACCGGGTTCATCGCGCGCTGCTCGCGTCGAGCAGCATGCTCTTGGCAAGCCCGAGGACGAAGACCAGTAGCCCGACAACCGCGGTGTAGCGGCTCTCGCTCAAGCCGACGAACAGCGCCGCACCTTGCAGCCCGATATAGGTCGACTGTTCGGCGAGCGCGCCGAACAGCCGCCGCCGCACCGGGCCGTCGGGGACATGCAGCCACACCCTGTCGAGCGCGTTCATGCCGCCGCCCGGTAGCGTGCGGCTTCGGCAGCGCGGCGGCGTGCCAGTCCGGGTAGCACCCGGCCACGCTGGAACCCCCTGTCGGAAAACGCGTCGGCGGCAGCGGTGTAACGCGCCGCCCGTGGTCGCGCAGCAACGTCGATCCCGCCAGGGCCCCGGCACCGATGTTGTAGGCCAGCCCCACCATCGCATCGAATTGCGGCTGGGTGGTCGCCGCCCCACCGATCGATTTTGTGACCTTTCCGGCCAAAACCTGCAAATCTGCGGCGAGGCGCGTGTCGCACACCGCCTGGCTCCAGTGATCGCCGGGCCGGACGGGGCTGCCATCGGCGTTGGGCGTTGTCCCCCAACCGATCGTCGGCTCGTCGTCGGGCGTCGGACAATAAGCCGGTAAGCGGCATTGCTCGAAGTGTTTGAGCAACGTCAGCCCGGTTGATGACAGTGCGGCGGGACAAGTTTCGGTCCCGCCACCCACTTCGGTTGCTTCGGAGTCGGTATATTTACCGTCTAGGCTAATATCAAACGACTTAATCCTTATGGATTTTAGCGAGTTCGACATAGCCGACGACGCCGCTGCGATTGCGTGCGATCTCCGCATCGGTAAGCGCTCGTACGTGGACCGCCGGACGGCCCGCCCATAGCTCACATGCCGGAATGCGCTTGCCGGGCGTGAGAAGCGCGCCCGCCGCGAGCATGCCGTCCGTTTCGATGACGCAGCCGTCCATGACGATCGCGCCCATGCCGACGAAGCTGTAATCGTCGAGCTGGCAGCCGTGGATAATCGCCAGATGCCCGATCAGGCAGTCGCTGCCGATGATCGTGCTATACTGCCGCGTCGTCACATGAACGACGCTGCCGTCTTGGATGTTACTGCGTGCGCCGACGGTGATCGGCGCGACATCGCCGCGCAGCACACAATTATACCAGACGCTCGCGTGTGGCCCGAGCGTCACATTCCCAATGATCTGCGCGCCCGGCGCCACAAAGGCATCGGGCGCAATGACGGGGAACGCTCCCATGAACCCGTGCACCCCGTTCATACTTGCCATCCCCCGCGATCGATGAAGTAGCTGACGTGCTGGCAGGCACGGTGGCCGGGCGGCACCAGCGGATGCGCGAAATCGCTAGCCGGATCGCGGGACATACCAAGCCGCTCCATTAGCCGCCACGAAGCGGTGTTGCCCGCTGCAGTGATCGCCCCGATGCGCGGAACAGCGGCGTCGGCGAAGCCGTGTGCCAGCGCAGCGCGAGCCGCTTCGGTGGCATAGCCCTGTCCCCACGCATGCGCCGCAAACCGCCAGCCGATCTCGATGACGCCTTCGACGGGAGTGCCGGGCGCGCCGTCTTTCAGTCCCGCAATACCGAGGAAGCGCGTGTCGCTGCGCCGGATGACCGGCCAGAAGGTGAAGCCGCGGCGAGCCAGCATAACAATCTGCCGGTCGATCTGCGCGTCGGTCTCGGCCTGGCTCATCGTCGCTGGAAACCAGTGCATGACGTCGGGGTCGGCGTTCATCAGCGCCGCCGGCGATCGATGCGACTGCTCCCAGGACGGCAACCGCAGCCGTTCTGTGATGATCACGGAAACAGCGCCGCGGCTTCGAGCCCGCGTGTTTCGGGGAAGCCGAACATGACGTTCATGTTCTGGATCGCCTGCCCGCTCGAGCCCTTCACGAGGTTGTCGATCGCGGCGATGACGATGGCGCGCCCGGGGACGCGATCGGCGAAGACGTTGATCACCGCATGGTTCGAACCGCGAACCATGCGCGTTGCCGGGGCGACGCCCTCGGGCAGCAAATGCACGAACGGCTCGGCCGCATAACGATGGCCGAGGATACCGCGCAGCTCGCTCGCGGACTTCGACGTCTCGACGACCATCGTCACCAGTTCACCGCGGTTGATCGGGACGAGGTGCGGCGTGAAGCTGATCGTTACCGGCTGACCCGCAGCGCGCGCCATCTCCTGCTCGATTTCGGGCATGTGGCGATGCCGGCCAACGGCATAGGGGTGGACCGCTTCGGCGACCTCGGCGAACAGATTGGCCTCCCTGAGACTACGCCCGGACCCCGACACCCCCGACAGCGCATTCACGGTGATGCGCTCGGTCGAGATCGCGCGCGCTTCGACTAGCGGCAGCAGACCGAGCAGCACCGCCGTCGGGTAGCAGCCGGGGCAGGCCACCAGCCGCGCGGCGGCTAGCGAGTCGCGCGCAAACTCGGTCAAGCCGTAAACGGCATCGCCCAGCAGCGCCGGTGCCGGATGCACGCCATCATACCATTCGGCATAGGTCGCAAGCTCCTTGAGTCGAAAATCGGCCGACAGATCGATAATCCGAACCGCTGGCGGCAACCCGGCAAGCAAGTCGGCCGAGGCAGCGTGCGGCAGGCAGCCGAACACCACGTCGATCTCGTGCCAGTCGATCGCCTCGGCGCGCACCAGCTGCGGCAGCGGCGTATAGGCGAAATGCGGCCATACCGACGCCATCGCCTGCCCGGCCTTGGCATTGGCCGACAGCGCGGCGATCTCGATCCCGGGATGCGTCAGTGCAAGCCGCGCGAGGTCGGCCCCGGTATAGCCCGAGGCACCGAGCACGGCGATACGAAGCAGGGCGGCCATAGTATGCGAGTATGACATGCAGCCGACCTGAGCAAGCGTGTGAACGGGCGGCACTGGGAGGAGGCAATCTGCTTCTGCGGTGAACATGCCGCATGCCAGCGGTTTGGCTTCGTGCGTCAGCGCCCAATCAGAACACTTCGACGTATTTCAAGCATTCGACAAATCTCGTTGAGGGGAAATGCGGATGGCCGCTTCGGCATCGAGCAAAGACTTGCTGGTGCTGGCGCAGTCGCCGGTCGATGCGCCGTAAGCGGTCCATGCCGGACCAGGAGAGCATATGCCGAAGCGGTCGCGCTGCCGCCCGCTGCCGACGCCTTGCCGGTGGCATCCGAAGCGCCTGTGGCGTATAAAATACCGGCTGAGGCGGTCGTGATCCCCGCTACTTACGAGCCCGAGCCGCCACTGCTCAAGCCGGCGCCCATGCCCGAACTGACCGCCGCCACCACCCGCATCCGTGACACCGTAAGTGCAGATCGCGAAAGCCGTCGTTACTCAAAACGCCTTGGTCAAACTCGCATCCACCGAAATCCTCAACGCTCCGATCGTCCCACCGATCGAGGCCTCACCGGCCGTCGCAGCGGCAACTGCGGCGCTCAGGCCGCGTCCGGCACCGATTCACTGACCGCTGGCGAAGGCCGCCGTCCGTATTACTAAAAGGGCAGCCTCCGAGTGTCGGCGTAGCCTTAGCCCAGCAGACGCGCCGCATCGCGGGCGAAGTAGGTCAACACACCCGCGCAGCCAGCGCGTTTAAACCCGGTCAGCGTCTCCAGAATGGCGCGGTCGCGGTCGAGCACGCCCGCGCTAACCGCAGCGGACAACATCGCATACTCGCCGGAAACCTGATAGGCGAACACTGGCACATCGAAGCGCTCCTTAACGCGCCGGATGATGTCGAGGTACGGCATTCCCGGCTTGACCATGACACTGTCCGCTCCTTCGGCGATGTCGAGCGCCACTTCGCGCAGGGCTTCGTCCGAGTTGGCGTAATCCATCTGGTACGTCTTCTTGTCGCCGCGCAGATAGCCACCCGAGCCGACGGCATCGCGGAACGGGCCGTAGAAGGCGCTGGCGTACTTCGCCGCGTAAGCCATAATTTGAACGTCGTGGAAGCCGTTCGCCTCTAGCGCAACGCGGATCGCGCCGACGCGGCCGTCCATCATATCCGACGGAGCAATGATGTCAGCCCCGGCGGAGGCGAGTACCAGCGCTTGCTCGACCAGCACCTCGACGCTCGCATCGTTCAGGATGCGGCCGTCGTCGGAAAGCAATCCGTCATGGCCATGGCTGGTATACGGATCGAGCGCGACATCGGTGAGTACGCCGATTGCCGCGCCGCTCGCCTTGATCGCCGCGACCGCACGGCACATCAGATTGCCGGGGTTAACCGCCTCCTCGCCGCGCTCGCTGCGCCGTTCGGACGGCGTGTTTGGGAACAGCGCAAGACACGGGATACCGAGCGCTGCTGCTTCTTTCGCCGTTGCCGCGAGCAGGTCGACCGACAGCCGGTCGACCCCCGGCATCGACCCCACCGGCTGACGCACATTCACCCCGTCGGCGACGAACAGCGGCCAGATCAGGTCGGCGGGCGACAGCACATGCTCGGCGACCAGCGCTCGCGACCACGCGGCGGCGCGCGGCCGGCGAAGGCGCAGCGCTGGATAACGGCCATCGGTCATCGGCGTGGATTAGCGAGCCGGACCGGCGGTGTCCACAACGGCGCCCGTTCAGCGCAGTAGTTCAAATAGGATAGCGCGGCATTCGGCATCGATGCCGCCGCCGAAGTCGCGAGGCCGGAAGCGGCGCTGGAACGCTACCACCGCGGCGTTCGCAGCGTCGGTGTCATAGCCGAAACTATGCAGCGCGGCGGCAAATCTACCGTTGGTCCAGCCCGGATCAAGGCGCGGGGCGGGCACCGGCAGCGCGAGACCGGCGCGCGCCAGCCGGGGCCAGTCGAACAGCTCGCCGGGGTCGTCCTTGCGCGCCGGGGCTATATCGCTGTGCCCGACGACCATCACCGGGGCAACCCTGTAGCGTGCAGCGATGCTTGCGACGAGTTCGACAACGGCGTCCATCTGCGGCCCGGGGAACGGCACATAGCCGAACTCGTGGCCAGGGTTGACGATTTCGATGCCGACACTGGCACTATTGACGTCGGTGATACCCCGCCAATAGCTGCGTCCGGCGTGCCACGCGCGGTCGGCTTCGGTGACCATCCGCACAACCTGCCCACCCTCGGCGACGACGTAATGCGCCGACACCTTGGCCGCCGGGTCGGCGAGCCGGTCGAGTGCCGCGGCGGCGCTTTGCATGCCGGTATAGTGCAGCACGATCATGCTGACCGGCAGCAGGCGCACGTCGAAACTGGGACTGGGCCGCTCGATGATGGTCACGCCAGCACCTCGGTCTCGCGCGCGTTTGCGGTGCGCAGCGTGATAATCGCGATGCCGAGCAGGGTGAGCAAGCCGCCCGCTACCAGCGGCAGCCCGACCGGCGTCTTGAACACCGCGACGCCGACGATCACCGACAGCAGCGGCGTCGGCAGCGTCAACGGCGCGACCACCGACACCGGATATCGCTGGAATAGATACGCCATGCCGCCATGCCCGATCACCGACGAGCCGATCGCGGAATAGCCGATCCATCCCCAGACGTGCAGCGGTACCGTGCCGAGCTGCGCCAGTTGCCCGGGCTCGAAAATAACGCTGCCGAGACCGAGCAACGGCAGGCTGACGACCGCGAGCCAGCCCTGCAGCGTCAGCACGTGCGCGCCGCGCAACTGGCGGAACAGCAGACTGCCGATCGCCCAGCACAGCGATGCCGCCGCGGTTAGTATCAGGCCCAGTCTTTCGTCGAAGATGCGCGGGTCGAATGCCATCACCAGCACGCCTGCGAACGATAGCGCGATGCCGGTCATGCGGATCCAGCGGATGCGCTCGTGGTAGAAGACGATCGCCAACAGTAAGCTGAACGGCACCCCGAGCTGCCCCGCCACCGCCAGCGCCGAGACGTTGTCGGCAACCGCATACGACAGCCCGCCGAGCGCCATGAAAAGCGCTCCTGCCACCAGCCCGGTCACCAGCACCAGCCGCATCCGCCCCGGCAGCCAGCGCAGCCACGGCAAGCAGACGACCAGCACGATGACATAGCGCAGCATATTCGCGGTCAGCGGCTTCACCGCATCGACCGAGACTTTGACCGCGACGATATTAACCGCCCAGATGACGTCGATCAACGCAATGAGCAGGAGATGTCGGGACTTCATCGCATCCTCCCCTCTCCTTCAGGAGAGGTGCCGGGGGTGGGATTCAAGATCGAGCGGATGCATTTGCCTGTATCGGCATCGCACCCTGAACCGTTCCCCTGAATGGCAGGGGAGTTAGAAAGAACGGAATGCAGCTTCACCCCCGCTTCGCCACCGCGGCATAAGCAGCATTGATCGCCGCCATGCGGGCTTCGGCGACGTGGATGAACTCTGCGGGGGTGCCCGCCGCATAGTGCCGGTCGGGATGATAAGTCTTGACCAGCTTGAGATAAGCGGCGCGCAACGCCGCCGCGTCCGCTCCGGGAGCAACCCCGAGTACGACATAAGGATCGTTGGGCCCCGGCGCGATGTGGCGCGCCCGGACACGCGCATAGTCGGCGGCGCTGAAGCCGAACCGCGCCGCGACGATGTCGAGGTAGGTCAGTTCGGCCGGATGGATACCGTCGGTGACGGCGATCATCAGCAACGCCTCGAGCAGGTCCTCGAGCACCGGCGAGCCCGGACCGAGCAGCGCCGCGGCTTGCGTGGCATAGGCCTCGAAGCCCGCCGTCGAGCGCTTGGCGTAGTCGTAGAAGCGCGTCGCGTTGGCGCGTTCGGCGGCGGGGACGCGGAACAGCCGCTCGAAGGTGGCGAACTCAGGCGCACTGGCGTTTCCGTCGGCGCGCGCCATCTTGGCGGCGAGCGCGATCGCGGCGATCGTGAATGCGACCTGCGCACGCTCGGGCGACACCGCGCGCGACACCGCAATGTCCGCCGCACCGCCCGCCGCTGCTCCCGCTAGCGCGCCGAGCGGCCCGCCGAGCACCAGCCCGGCTGCGGTACCGAGCAGCGTCCGCCAGACTCCCATGTCCGATCCTTGTGCGCCGCGATTGACGCTGCCGCCCCATACGGCATTACAATGGCGGCGTCAGACTTAATGGAGCCAGTATCATGTCGAGTGTTGTCATCATCGGAGCCAGTCGCGGTATCGGCCAAGAACTCGCGGTGCAATATGCCGCGAACGGCTGGCAGGTTTATGCGACCGTGCGCAGCGCAGATGCGATCCCCGCGCTGCCGGTCAGCGCGCGCGGTTATGTCGCCGATGTCACCGACGAAACCTCGCTCGCGGCCGTCGCCGGCGAGCTGCCGGGCGACGTCGACCTGCTGATCGTCAACGCCGGGGTCAACGTCATGGAGAGCGCGCTTGCCGACGTCGACGCCGACCAGTGGCAGCACGTTATGACGACCAACGCCCTCGGACCGCTGCTCGCCGCGCGCGCGCTCGGCGGCAAGGTCGCCAAAGGCGGCAAGATCGTCGCGCTATCGTCGACGCTGGGCTCGATCGCGGCGAATGCCGGCGGCGGGCTGTGGAGCTACCGAATGTCGAAGGCGGCGCTCAATGCTGGCATGAAGAATCTGTCGATCGAACTCAAGCGCCGCGACATCGCGGTCGCCGTGCTCCACCCAGGCTGGGTCAAGACCGACATGGGCGGCGCCGGAGCCGAAGTCGCGGTGCCCGATTCGGTCGCGGGGTTGCGCGGCGTGATCGCGGCGCTCGACATGGCGCACACCGGCAGCTTCACCGACTACCGCGGCAATGCGCTACAGTGGTGAGCGATACAGCCTGTTCCCAACTAGCCGGCCAATCCGAACCCGCTTAGCCCGCGCTAAGTCGAGCGACACACGATCCGCAGGCAGTGCGTCCCTCGACTTCGCTCTGCATGAACGTAATTGTGTACGCCCCCGACCAGAAGCAACAGGGCTTAAGCCAGCTTAAGCTCAAGCTGTGTCGGGCGTTCGTCTACCACAATCGTCCACCCCTGCCCCGCCGCCGCCTGATACAGCAACGCCGCGAGCGCCCCCTTGGACGTTGCCGCAGCCCCGCCCAGCGTCGCTGCAACCTCCGCGTCGAGGCTCAGCCTCGCTCCCGTGATCGTCACCCCCGTATCGGCAACGGTTAGCGTCGCTGCGCCCCGAGCCGCCTCCGCGGCAATCATCGCCAGCCCGAGCAGCAGTGCCGCCTGCGTTGGAGGACGCTCAGGTTCATCCGCCCAGTGCAGCGCGACCCCCTCGCGCGTCGCGATCCAGTCGCCGAGGCAGGCGCGATAGTCGCTGCTGTCGCCGCCGCCGAGTACGAAACGGTGCATCCGCAAGGTGCTCAGGAGCGTCGCGGTGCTTTCGGTTAGCAGCGACTGCAACTCGGGATCGGCGATGCCGTCCCGCATCAGCTCGACGACGGTAGCGATCGCTCCCGCCGGTCCGGCGAGGTCGTGGCACAGCCGCCGCGCCACCAGAGCTGCCAGTTCGCTCATGCTGCCAGCGCTCCGACACCGACGGCAGCCAGCCCGAACAGCGCCAACGCTGCCGCGGTGCCGCGGTTGAGCCACGCCAGATGCCGATCGGTGATCCGGCTGCGAAAGCTGCGCGCCACGCTGCTGATGAACGACCACCAGAACATCGAGCCTATGAACACTCCGGCGACGACCAGCGCCGCGTTGAACCGGTGCGCGGGCGTATCGTGGCCGATACCGTCGATCCCCGCCGCGCCGAAGCTCGCGACGAAAAAGAACAACGTCGCGGGGTTGGTCAGCACCATGCCATAGGCGACCAACGCTATCCGCGGCGGCGAGGCCTGCGCCGCATCGTCATGGAGGTGCGGCGTCGACTGCCAGACGAACACCGCGAACGCCAGCATGATCAGCCCGCCGATGATCCGAATCACGGCGGTATGATCGTGGAGCAGGCTTGCCGCCGCGCCGAGCCCGAACGCCGCGATCGCCGCGAAGGTGCAGTCGCCGAGCGCCCCGCCAATGCCGAGGATTAGCGCCGCGGGGATATTCTGCGTCAGCGCGCGCTGGATCACCAGCAGGTTGATCGGCCCGACCGGCGCGGCGGAGACCAGCCCGATCACCACGCCGGCGGGGAAGTGCAGCGAGGTCAGCGCCGAGGTGGCAAAGTTCACGCGCGCTCCTTGTCGTCGGCGACAGGGAGTGAGCGCAGTCCCAACGCGGTCAGCCGTCCATCGCTCATCTGCGTCAGCTCGAACTCGAGCCGCTGGCCGTCGTCGAGCGCTTCGAGGCCTGCCGCCTGGACTGCCGAAACGTGTACGAACACATCCGCCGGGCCGATATCGGGGCGGATGAAGCCGAAGCCCTTTCGGTGGTCGAACCACTTTACCGTGCCGGTCGCCACCTCAAACCGCCCGCAGCACGACAGGCGCAAAGCGGTCGTGCAAGACATCGGCGGCGCCGGTGCCATCAGCAACTGCGGTCCATGCAGTCACGGCATCGGTGGTAACGATCAACCACAGCTTGCCGTCCTCGACGGCGCGCGCCGCGTCGGTAACCGAGGGCTGCGCGACGCCGTTCGGATGCGAATGGTACCAGCCAAGCACAGCATGACCATGGGCCCGCGCCTTGCGATAGGCTCGCAACAGCGCCGCCGGCTCGATCTCGAAGCCGTGGTGCGGGCGCGTCGCGACGTTGCGCACCGGTTCGGCGGCGGTGATCGCGCCGGCGCTGCCGAACAGCAGCCCGCACGCCTCGCGCGGGTGATCGGCGCAGGCATGGCGCTGCAACGCGTCGACCATCCCGCTTGCAATTGTCACGATCATCCCGACATCGGCTATTCGATGGGGGCAGCAAAGTCGACAGTGCGTGTTACCGCGTCGCCAGACATGGCGGGCTGGCGGCTCGACCGCGCGCTTGCGGTGTTGATCCCGACGCTATCCCGCGAACGGCTGAAGGCGCTGATCAACGCGGGCCAGGTCAGCCGCAGCGCGAGCGATCCCGCCATGCTGGTGCGCGATCCGGCGAAGAAGATCAGCGGCGGCGACGCGTTCACCGTGGCGATCCCGGCGCCGACCATCCCCGACGCGCTGGCGCAGGATATCGCGCTGACAATCGTTTTCGAGGACGACCACCTGCTCGTCGTCGACAAGCCCGCCGGGTTGGTCGTGCATCCCGCTGCGGGTAACCTTGACGGCACGCTGGTCAACGCGCTGCTGCACCACTGTGCCGGGCGGCTGTCGGGGATCGGCGGCGTCGCCCGGCCCGGCATCGTCCACCGCATCGACAAGGACACGTCGGGGCTGCTGGTGGTAGCCAAGACCGATCCGGCGCACGAGGCGCTGTCCCGACAGTTCGCCGCGCACGTTGTCGAACGGTTGTACACCGCCGTTGTCGACGGTGCGCCCAGTCCGCCTGCGGGGCGCATTGAGGGTGCCTTGGCCAGATCGGCTGCCAATCGGCAAAAGATGGCGATCGTCGCGGCCGGGCGCGGCAAGCACGCCGTGACCCATTACCGCAGCCGGGTCCCGCTTGTCGGTGCGACCGTTGTTGAGTGTCAGCTCGAAACTGGGCGGACCCATCAGATAAGAGTGCACATGGCAACGATAGGCCACCCTTTGCTCGGCGACCAAGCCTATGGGCAAATGCGCGGTAACCAGCGCGAGGTTTTAAAGGAACTCAATTTTAAGCGGCAGGCGCTGCATGCTGCCACACTGGGGTTCGTGCATCCGGTCAGTAAAGAAAAGCTTTCCTTCTACAGCAAGCTTCCACGCGATATAGTGGACTTAATCGGTCGTCTTTCAGTTGACGACCACAAGGGAGTATGATCATGGCCATCAAGTCCGCCAGCAAGGCGCTCGTCGCCCGTAAGAGCACCGCGGTCGCCCGCAAGAACATCGCTGTCGCCCGCAAGAGCACACTACCCGCCAAGACCTCGATTCCGACCATGGGCGGCGAGGCCGGGCTCAATCGCTATCTGTCGGAAATCCGCAAATTCCCGCTGCTCGCCCCCGAGCAGGAGTATATGCTCGCCAAACGCTGGGCCGAGCATCAGGATCCCGAAGCCGCCGCCAAGCTGGTCACCAGCCATCTGCGCCTCGTTGCCAAGATCGCGATGGGCTACCGCGGCTACGGCTTACCTGTCGCCGAGTTGATATCCGAGGGTAATATTGGGCTGATGCAGGGCGTCAAGAAGTTCGACGCCGAGCGCGGTTTCCGGCTTGCAACCTATGCGATGTGGTGGATTCGCGCCTCGATCCAGGAATTCATCCTGCGCTCGTGGAGCCTCGTTAAGATCGGCACGACGGCGAACCAGAAGAAACTGTTCTTCAATCTGCGCCGGATGAAGGGCAAGATCAACGCGATGGAGGACGGCGACATGAAGCCCGCCGACGTCGCCTCGATCGCGACGACGCTCGGCGTGACGCAGGACGAAGTCGTGTCGATGAACCGCCGCATGGCGATGGGCGGCGATACGTCATTGAATGCGCCGCTGCGTGAGGAAGGCGAAGGCGAGTGGCAGGACTGGCTGACCGACACCGGCCCGATTCAGGACGAGATCGTCGCCAACGAGCAGGAGCGTACCCAGCGCCACACGCTGCTCGTCGACGCGATGGCCGGGCTCAATGACCGTGAGAAGCATATTCTGACGCAGCGCCGCCTGATCGACGAGCCCGAGACGCTCGAGGAGCTGTCGCAACACTACAGCATCAGCCGCGAACGTGTCCGACAGATCGAGGTGCGCGCCTTCGAGAAGCTGCAGACGGCGATGCGAAGTTTGGCCGGTGAGCGGCGGTTGTTGCCAGAGATGGCGTAAGCTGAACCCTCCCCGCTGTGGGGGAAGATTTCGTCTTGTTTCTTGAGGAGTGGCCGAGCCGGGCGCGGCATTTTGCAGTACGCATTAGGCGCTGGTCGTCAGGGTATGACGCGAGGCCAGCAAATTACCGCGTGATCCAGGCGACATTTCTTCTGGCTTCCACTCCGCCTTTCAAGGACATGTTACCCTCCCCGAATTCGGGGAGGGTTAATCACCGCGATGATCCGTGCTTAAGTCTAAGCCTCTTCCTCGAATGTCACCGCAACGTCGCCATTCGCCGACAGCCGCACTTTGTCGCCCTCGACTCCGGCGATCAGCCCGACCGAAATATAGTGGTGGTGCCCCTTGTGCGAACCGTTGCCGCTGTCGGCCTTGGTCAGCTTGATGCGGTTGATGTCGAGCTTGTCGACGGTACCAACGTGGACGCCGTCCGCGCCGATGATTTCCATGTGCTCGCGGATTTGGCTGAGGTCGATCATGCTGCTGCTCCATCAGGCCGGCGACCGTCGCCGACATACACTGCCAGACGCACCAGCGCGCGGATAGGTCCGGCGCGCAGCGCGCCGGCAGCCTGACGGCGTTGCAGCAAACTTGACCCGCACGCCGTAGCGGGGCCTAACCGCGAACGGGCAAGCAGGAGCGCAGCGGTGGTCGGCAATGTCGTTCGGCAACACAGTCGTGATGGGTTCAGCGCACGCCGCTCGCCAGTCACGCCGCGCCACTCGCTTCCCCAGCGGGTATTCACAACCCTGTTCAAGCTAGTCCTCGGCGTGCTGCTGCTGTCGGTGACCTGGGTGGTGCTCTACCGCTTTGTCGACCCGCCGCTTACCGCGCCGATGATCGCCGACGCCGTCCACGGCCAGCATGTCGAGCGCCGCTGGATACCGCTCGGCCGTATCGCCCGCGCTGTGCCGCGTGCCGCGATCGGAGCAGAGGATGCCAACTTCTGCAGCCACAACGGCTTCGACATTGCCGCGATCGAAGCGGCGCTCGCGCGCAATGCGACCAGCAAGAAGTTGCGCGGCGGCTCGACGATCTCGCAGCAGACCGCGAAGAACGCTTTCCTGTGGCCGGACCGCTCGTGGCTGCGCAAGGGGCTGGAAAGCTGGTTCACAGTCCTGATCGAGGCGATCTGGGGCAAGCCGCGGATCATGGAAGTCTATCTCAACATCGCCGAGTTCGCGCCCGGCGTTTACGGTGTCGAAGCCGCGGCGCAGCACTATTTCGGGGTGAGCGCGGCGCAGTTGTCGCCGCTCGAGGCCGCGCGGCTGGCGGCCGTCCTGCCGCAGCCGATCAAGCGCGATGCGGCAACCCCGGGGCGCTATGTCCGGCGCTATGCGGGACGGATCGAAAAGCGCATCGGCGTGGTGCGCCGGGACGGCATCGACGGCTGCCTTTACGGGGCGCGGTGAGCGTTGTTGCTTCGCCAACCTGACGCTCGAAGGCGTTATTATGAACGATGCTAGGCGAAGCGACCCGCGGTTTTCCCACGCCAGCGTATCGCGGTGCCAGTGGCTCCAAATCCTACCAGCATCATTGCCCAAATCGTTGGCTCCGGCACGGCCTGAACTGATACCCCGTTAGTGTAACCGATGACGTCGATCCGATTGGTAGTGGCGGCGCCGTAGTTCAGTCCGATCCTCGGCTGCTTGCCGTTACTCCACAAGTTCACGGCATCGCGGTTGTCGAGCGTAAATGCGACGCCATAGATATCGAAGTCACCGCCGCTGAAGGGATAGTCGGAAGCTGTCTGCGGCGAGCCAGCCGGGTAGAAGATGTGATCATAGTGAAATCCGGCTGAGGGATGACCGCTGCCG